>NZ_CP142394.1:0-155000 GCF_035930445.1 Sphingopyxis chilensis
ATGAGCGGCGATGCTGCAACGCTTTGGCCGCGCGTGGCGGAAGGGCTGCGTCGCGACCTTGGCGCGCGCACCTTCGATCATTGGCTGAAGCCTGTGCGCTTTGCCGATTTTTGCTCGCTCTCGGGCGTGATCACGCTCGAAACGGTCAGCCGCTTCTCGGCAAACTGGATCAACGAGCGGTTCGGCGACCGCCTCGAACTCGCGTGGCGGCAGCAGCTGCCCGCCGTGCGCGGCGTCATGGTGCGTGGCGGGGCCGCCGCCGACGATCGCGCCGCGGCGCTCGCGGCACCGCCGCTGCCGCGCTTCGATGCGCCGACGCCCGCGGCCAATCCCGCGCTGCTCGGTTTCGATCCGCGGCTGTCGTTCGACCGTTTCGTCGTCGCGCGCAGCAATATCCTCGCCGCCAACGCCGCGCGCCGCATGGCGATGGTCGAGGCGCCGCAGTTCAACCCGCTCTATCTGTGCTCGGGCACCGGGCAGGGCAAGACCCACCTCCTCCAGGCGATCGCGCAGGATTATGCCGCGGCGCACCCGACCGCGAACATCATCCTGATGTCGGCGGAGAAATTCATGCTCGAATTCGTCGGCGCAATGCGCGGCGGCGACATGATGGCATTCAAGGCGCGGCTGCGCGCCGCCGACCTGCTGCTGCTCGACGATCTCCAGTTCGTGATCGGCAAGAATTCGACGCAGGAAGAATTGCTCCACACGATCGACGACCTGATGACGGCGGGCAAGCGCCTCGTCGTCACCGCCGACCGCCCGCCAGCGATGCTCGACGGCGTCGAGGCGCGGCTCCTGTCGCGCCTCTCGGGCGGACTCGTAGCCGATATCGAGGCGCCCGAGGACGATCTTCGCGAACGCATCATCCGCCAGCGGCTCGCCGCGATGCCAATGGTCGAGGTGCCAGACGCGGTCGTCGCCTATCTGGTCAAGCATTTCACGCGTAACATCCGCGAGCTCGAAGGTGCGCTCAACAAGCTGCTGGCCTACGCCGCGCTCACCGGCACGACCGTCGACCTGACGCTGGCCGAAGACCGGCTCGCCGAAAATGTCCGCAGCGCGCGCCCGCGCATCACGATCGACGAGATCCAGCGCGCGGTGTGCGCACACTACCGGCTCGACAAGTCCGAAATGGCGTCGAAGCGCCGCGTGCGCGCGATCGCCCGCCCGCGCCAGGTCGCGATGTATCTCGCCAAGGAACTCACGCCGCGCTCCTATCCGGAGATCGGGCGCCGCTTCGGCGGGCGCGACCATTCGACGGTGATCCACGCGGTGCGCACGGTCGAGGCGCTCCGCGTCGCCGACAGCGAACTCGACGCCGAGATCGCCGCGATCCGCCGCGCCCTCAACAGCTGATCGACAAGTTTATACCGGGATTATCCCCGGAGATATCCCCATGCTGCGGGAGGTGGTTTGATCGTCCGCCAGGGTGACGAGAATTTGATGTCTGCTCTCGGTAGAAAGCCGACATTGCTGCCTCTCCAAACCCAAAAAAGGCCCGCTTTCCTTCCGGAAGGCGGGCCTTTTATTTTCTGGCGTCGAGATCGCTCAGCCCTTTTCGGGCGGCGCTACCGTAATCCGAACCCGCTCCCCCGAATTGCCGGGAAAGTCGGTGAACATCGCTTCGACGAGGTTCGGGACCAGCGCCTGCAGATTATTGTCGCGCGACTGCGCCTCGGCATGGCCCTCGAACAGGCGCGAGCCGTCGGCGGCGCGGTTGATCTGCAGGTTCAGCCCGCTGGTGTAGACGGTGTAGCTCGACACGTCGTTATAGCCCCAGCCGGGACCGAAACCGCCCCACAGGAAGGGATCGCGATAGCCATAGACATAGCGCCGCCCGCCGCGGCCCGCGACGATCACCGGGCGATAGAAGCCGCGGCCGTAATAGCCGCCGTACCAGGGGTCGCCGAAACCGGGGCTCGACACGACGCGTTCGCGGCCCTTGTCGACCCCGTAATCCATGCGGACGACCAGGTCGGCGCGTTCGCCGTTCGCCGCGGGGCGATAGCCGTAACGCGTCAGTTCGCCCGCGACCATATTCGCATATTGGCCGAACTCGATGCCACCCTGCAGCGCGGGGTTGCTTGCCTCGACGACGAAGCTCTGGCCCTGCGGCGCGGGCAGTTGCGACTGGAAGCGCGCGACATCGGCCTTGAACGGGGTCGCGCAGCCCGCGAGCGCGAGTGCCGCGCCCGTCAGGACGGCCAGGCCCAGCCGCCGGAAATTGATCTTGCTCATCGTCTTGGCTCCGTGATTCGGTTGCGCGTTCACGCCGCGCTTTCATACCATAGACTATGCCGACGCGACTTAACCTTGGTTGAACCCGTTTCGTCGCACGGCGTTCCACGTACCGATATGGGGACGCGAAACGCCAAGACAAGAAATTTCGCCCTGAAACAATGCCGAAACCGCGCGCACAAGCGTCAGCGACAAAGCCCCAGTGCGGCATAGGCGGCGTCGAGCGTCGGCTTCGCGAGCGCACGCGCCTTCCCGGCGCCCTTGTCGAGGATCGCGTCGAGCGCGGCGGTATCGTCCTTGAGTGCGACGAAGCGCGCGTTGATCGGGCCCAGCTTTTCGATCAGCAATTCGCCGAGCGCGGGCTTGAACGCCCCGAACCCTTGCCCCGCATGGTCGCGCAGCACCGCATCGACGCTCGTATCGGCAAGCGCGGCATAGATGCCGACAAGGTTGCGCGCCTCGGGACGTCCCTCAAGCCCTTCGGCTTCGGACGGCAGCACCTCGGGATCGGTCTTCGCCTTGCGGATTTTCTGCATCATCGTGTCGGCATCGTCGGTCAGGTTGATGCGGCTCATGTCCGACGGGTCGGACTTGGACATCTTCGCGGCGCCGTCGCGCAGGCTCATGATACGCGCCATGCCCGCCGGGATGATCGGTTCGGGCAGCGTGAACACCGGTGCCGCTTCGCTGGCATAATCATTGTTGAATTTCTGCGCGATGTCGCGCGCGAGCTCGAGATGCTGCTTCTGGTCCTCGCCCACGGGGACGTGCGTCGTCTGATAGAGCAGCACGTCGGCCGCTTGCAGCACCGGGTAGGTATAGAGCGCCGCCGACGCGCTTTCGCGATTCTTGCCCGACTTGTCCTTGAACTGCGTCATGCGGTTGAGCCAGCCGAGCCGCGCGGTGCCGTTCAGCAGCCATTGCAGCTCGGCATGCGCGGGAACGCGCGCCTGATTGAAGAGGATCGAGCGGTCGGTGTCGATCCCGCAGGCGACCAGCGCGGCGGTCATCGCGCGCGTGTTGGCGGTCAGCTCGGCGGGCACATGCGGCATCGAGATCGCGTGCAGGTCGGCGAGGAAATAAAGCTTCTCGCCCTCCATCTCGTCCTGCATGCGCACCCAGTTGCGGATCGCGCCCAGATAATTGCCGAGGTGCAAATTTCCGGTGGGCTGGATGCCCGATAGCGTCCGCATGTCGATCGTCCCGTCTGAGGTTTAGAGTTGGCGTCGGCGCAGCTGGCCGACGGTGTCGCGATTGACCACGCCGAACAGCAAGGCGCAACCGAAGAATATGACCGCGCCCGTCGCGACGAGCGCGGCGAGCGCGACGATCCGTTCGAGCACGCCGCCGGTGAAGGCGCCGCCCGCCAGCGGGATCGCATAATGGAGCGCCGCCGCCATCGCCGCCGCGGCGAGGACGATGCGCGCGATTCGTCCCGCCACCTGCCCGGTCAGGCGGAACATTCCACTGCGGTGGAGGATGGCATAGAGCATCGCCACATTGCACCAGGCGGCGACCGACCCCGCCAGCGCAAGCCCCACGATGCCGAGCGGCGGGATCAGCAGCAGGTTGAGCGCGATGTTGACCGCCAGCGAAATCGCCGCGGTCCACACCGGCGTGCGCGTGTCCTTGCGCGCGAAGAAATTGGGGACGAGCACCTTGACCAGCACATAGGCGGGCAGGCCGACGACAAGCCCGCCGACGACCGCGCCGGTCGCAAGCCCGTCGGCGGCGCTATATTGCCCGCCGACGTAAAAGGCGCTGGTGATCGAGGGGCCCGCGACGAACAGCGCGACGGCGGCGGGCACCGTGAGCAGCATCGCCAGTTCGACCGCATTGCTCTGCAGCCGGAAGGCGCCGTCGCGATCGTCCTGTGCGACGAAGCGCGACAGCGCGGGCAGGATCGCCGTGCCGAGCGCGATGCCGATGATCCCGAGCGGCAGCTGGTTGAGCCGGTCGGCCATTGCCAGATAGGTGATGCTCTTGTCGGGCAGCGTCGCGATGAAGAAGAGGTCGATGAAGCGGCTGATCTGATAGACGCCGGCACCGAACACCGCGGGCAGGATCAGCGCACCCATTTCGCGCACGCCCGCCGTCAGCCGCGGTCGGCGCAACGCGGGGCGAAATCCCGACCGCCGTATCCAATAATAGAGCCAGGCGAGCTGGAACAGGCCCGACAGCGAGACCGAAATCGCCAGATAGAGCCCGGTTGCCGCCTTCGCCGCTTCGCCGCCGTCGCCGGTGGCGAGGCCGAGCAGCAGCGCACCGATCAGGCAGATGTTGAGCAGGATCGGCGCGGCGGCGGCGGCGGCGAAGCGCGACAGGCTGTTGAGAACCGCCGCGAACAAAGTCGCGACGCTCATGAAAGCCAGATAGGGAAAGGCGATCCGCGCCATCAGGACGGCAAGGTCGAAGGTTTCGCCGTCGGCCTGCAGCGCGTCGCTTGCGAACAGCCCCATCACCCACGGCATGACGATCAGCAGCAGCGCCGAAAAGACGATCAGCACCGGGATCAGCACCGCGAGCACCGCGTCGGCGAAGGCGCGCGCCTCGCCATGGTCGCCGTCCTTCGTCATCCGCTGGTTGAACAACGGGATGAAGGCGGCGGCGAATGCGCCTTCGGCGAACAGGCGGCGGAAAATATTGGGCAGCTGGAAGGCGAGCTGCCACGCGTCGGCGACGCCGCCGGCGCCGAGAATGCGACTGAGCAGCATGTCGCGCGCGAAGCCGAAAATGCGGCTGACCATCGTCAGGCCGCCGATCGTCCCCACGCTTTTGACGAGGCTGCTCAAGTCTTCAGCCCGCCCCGCTCAGGGGCTTATGCCTGGCCGACCGTGACTTCGCCGGCCGCTTCGGCCTGCGTCGCCTGCACCTGTTGCATGAACAGGCCGTGGAAATCGATCGGTTCGAGCAGCAGCGGCGGGAAACCGCCATCCTGCACCGCATCGGCGACGACGCGGCGCGCGAAGGGGAAGAGGATGCGCGGCGCTTCGGCAAGGAAGAAGGGCTGCAGTTGGTCGTCGGGGACGTTGCGGACGCCGAACAACCCGGCATATTTCAGGTCGATCACGAAGCTCGTGCCCTGTTCGGTCTTCGACGTCACGTCGATCTTCAGCGTCACTTCATACAGATTGTCGCCGACGCTGTCGGCGGCGATGTTGAACTGGACATCGACCTGCGGCGCTTCCTGCCACTGATAGACGGCGGGCGCGTTCGGATTTTCGAACGAAAGATCCTTCACATATTGCGAGATCAGGCCGATCGCCGGGCTCGTGTCTTCGCCGTTCGGCTGCAGGGCGGGATTGTTGAGGTCGGGGCTCGTTTCGTCGGCCATGATGAAAGGAACTTTCGCTAAAAGATGGAAACAATATCCGCATCCGCGCGGCTGTACGGAACCGCGGCGCACGGTTGCCGGGGCGCTTAGCAGCGCCCGGCAGCCAGCACAATGGCCGCCTGAGGGGTGCGCCGGTTGAGGGGGAATCGTTGACCTGCCCCGCCGGAGCGGTCATGGCTATTTGAAACTAGGCGGCGTATCGCCTATGTATCGACAGATATGTTTCTGCTCTCCGCATTGGACTTTTGCCCGTGACCGCTTTTTCGATCGTCCTGCTCGCCATGATCGCCGCCTTCCTCGGGATGCGGCTCTACTCGGTGCTCGGCAAGCGCACGGGGCATGAGCAAGAGCCCGTGTTGCCGCGCGAGCGCGCAGCCGCGACGCCGGTCCGCCTCGACGAAGGCGACGGCGCGCCGGCCGTGGTGCCCGCATCCGCCGACACGGCGGGGCTGGTCTATGAGCCCGGTGCCGAGGCCGGCCTGCGCCAGTTGCTCGCGACCGACCGGAATTTCGACGCCGGCCGCTTCATGGAAGGCGCCGAGGCGGCGTATCGCATGATCCTCGAGGCCTATTGGAAGGGCGACCGCGACACGCTGCGCGACCTCTGCGACGATGACAGCTACGACGCTTTCGTCGAAGCGATCGAAGCCCGCGAAGCGCGCGGCGAAACGTTGGAAAATCGCTTGATCGGTATCGATTCGGCCAAGATCACCGCGGTCGAGATGAGCCGCAGCGAAGCGCGCGTGACCGTGCGCTACCACGCCGACATCAGCGCGATCACCCGCGATGCCGACGGCAAGCTGATCGCCGGGTCGATGAGCGACGCGGCACAGGCCGACGATCTCTGGACCTTCCGCCGCCAGATCGGCAGCAACGACCCCAATTGGGTGCTCGACGAAGCCGAATCGGCCTGATCGCATGATCCGGGCGGTGGGGGCGCCGCGCGCGCGGACTTTCGGATTCGCGCTGTTCGCCGCCCTGCCGCTGCTGTCGGGCTGCGCCTCGGTCGTGCCTGCGGCGGACGGCAGCCGCCCGGCGACAGCCACCCCCCCGCCATCGCGACCGGCCGGCACCCCGCGTCCCTATGTGCCGCGTCCGTCCGAGCGCCCCGGCGCCGCGGCGCAGCCGGTTCCCGCCACCCCGCGCGCGCCGCTTCCTGCCGCCGCGACCCCGGCCGAGGCAACGACCGCCGCCGCCAGCGGCGTGATCGCCGGTCCCGATTTCGCAACGCTCGGCGTGACCGCCGAGCAGGCGGCAGCCGCGCTTGCCGCTTTCCGCATCAGCTGCCCTTCGGTGCAGCGGCGCACCGATACGAGCGGCCTGACGTTGGGCGCCGACTGGGGCGAAAGCTGCAGCGCGGCGAAAAACTGGGCGGACAGTGACGCGCTGACCTTCTTCGCGCGCTATTTCGGCACGGTGCAGGTCGGCGCGGGCACCGCTTTCGTCACCGGCTATTACGAACCCGAAATCGCCGCTTCGCGGGACCAGCGGCCGGGTTATGACATCCCCATCTACCGCCGCCCAGCCGACCTCGTCGAAGTCGATCTCGGCCAGTTCGCCGACGACCTCAAGGGCCGCAAGATCCGCGGCCGAGTCGAGGACGGCAATTTTGTCCGCTATTACGACCGCACGGCGATCGAAAGCGGTGCGCTCGAGGGGCGCGGACTCGAAATCGCCTGGGCAGCCGACGCCGCCGAATTCTTCTTCCTGCAGGTGCAGGGCTCGGGCCGCCTGCGCCTGCCCGACGGCGGCGTCATGCGGATCGGCTACGACACGCAGAACGGCCGCGGCTATGTCGGCATCGGCAAGTTGCTGCTCGACCGCGGCGAATTACAGCGCGGGCAGGCATCGATGCAGGGCATCCTCGACTATCTGCGCGCCGATCCGGTGCGCGGCGCCGCGGTGATGAACGAGAACCCCAGCTGGGTCTTCTTCCGCGAACTCACCGGCCCTGGCCCGCTCGGCGCGCTCGGCGTGCCCGTGACTGGCCGCGCGAGCGTCGCCGCCGATCCCAAATATGTGCCGCTCGGCGCGCCCGTCTTCCTCTCGCTCGACCGCGCCGAACCGAACGGTCTGTGGGTGGCGCAGGACACCGGCGGCGCGATCAAGGGCGCCAACCGCTTCGACAGCTTTTGGGGCGCGGGCGAGGATGCGCGCGCGATCGCGGGCGGTATGGCGGCGCGCGGTTCGGCGCTGCTCCTGCTCCCGCGCGCGAGCATCGCGCGGCTGATCCCGGCGCCTTGATGTGCCGCGGCGCCTCGCTCCCGACGAAACGGCGCTGTGGAAAAAGGTCGCGGCAACGGTAACGCCGCTGCCGAGGCCGACGGCGCCGCTCGCCCCTGCGGCACCGCCGACCGTCAAGCCGCCCAAACCGACCCCGCGCGGCACCGCCGCGCCGGCCGCGCCACCGCGTCCCGCGGTGAAGCTTCCGCCGCCGCGGCGCGCGCACAGTCAGGCAACGCTCGACGGCCATTGGGACCGCCGCCTGAGGAAGGGGCTTGTCCGCCCCGACATGAGCATCGACCTTCACGGCCACAGCCTCGCTTCGGCTCAGGCCTTGCTCGACGATGCGATCGGGCGTGCGCTGCTGCGCGGCGCGCGCGTGCTGCTCGTCGTCGCGGGGCGGCTGCGTCCCGGCGCCGACCGCCTGCCGATGATGCACGGCGACCCGCGCCCGCGCGGTGCGATCCGCGCCTCGCTTCCCGACTGGCTTGCTTATTCGCCCTATGCCGACCAGATCGTCGCGCTCCGCCCCGCGCACATCAGCCACGGCGGCGGGGGGGCGGTCTATGTGATCCTGCGGCGATCCCGCGAGGATTAAAGGAAGGCGCGCATCAATATGCCGCGATAGATGGCGGTGAGCTTGTGCAGATCTTCGACCGCGACCGCCTCGTCGAGCTTGTGCATCGTCGCATTGGTCAGCCCGAATTCGACCACCGGGCACAGCGCATGGAGGAAGCGCGCATCCGATGTGCCGCCCGTCGTCGACATTTCGGGGCGCAAATCGGTCTCGGCATGGATGGCCTCGGCGACGAGTTCGGACAGCTCGCCCGGCGGGGTCAGAAAGGCTTCGCCCGAAATCTTGCCGAGCACCTTGGCCTCGGGTTCGACGTTGCGTGCGATCCGCTCGATCATCGCGACCAGGTCGGCGCCCTTGTGCCGGTCGTTGAAACGGATCGACAGCCGCGCGCGCGCCGAAGCGGGGATGACGTTGGTCGCGCCGTTGCCGACCTCGATGTCGGTGAATTCGATGTTCGACGGCTGGAACCAGTCGGTCCCCGCGTCGAGGCTCACCGAATCGATGTCCGACAATATCTTGACCAGCTTGGGGATCGGATTGTCGGCAAGGTGTGGATAGGCGACGTGCCCCTGCGTCCCCGGCACGTCGATCCAGATATTGACCGACCCGCGCCGCCCGATCTTCACCATGTCGCCGAGCCGGTTTACCGAGGTCGGCTCGCCGACGACGATCATGTCGGGCTTCACCCCGCGACCCTCCATATGCTCCATCAGCGCGCGCGTGCCGAAGATTGCGGGGCCTTCCTCGTCGCCGGTGATGATCAGGCTGATCGTGCCCGCGTCGACCGGCGTCGCGGCCGCGGCCGCCACAAAGGCCGCGATCGATCCCTTCATGTCGACCGCGCCGCGGCCATAGAGCAATTCGCCGCGGATCTCGGGCGCAAAGGCGTCGCCCGTCCAGCCGACGCCCGGCGGCACGACGTCGAGATGCCCGGCGAAACCGAAATGAACCGGCCCCTCGCCCGCGCGCACCGCGAGCAGATTTTCGACCGGCCCGTCTGGCTCGATGCCGTCGATGAACCGCTCGACCGTGAACCCCAGCGGGACCAGCGCCGCCTCCAGCGCGTCGAACACGGCGCCGGTGGCGGGGGTGACGCTCGGTGCGGCAATCAGCGCCTTGGCGAGTTCGACGGGATCGACATGATGGGTCATGTCCGCCCCCTTACTCCTTCGTTCGCGTTCAAGTCGAGGCTTTGCATCGCGACCCCTTTGTGCGAAACAAAGAAGGAACAAAATACATGAGGACTGCCATGCCCAAGCTCGATCTCGACAGCATCCCGCAATCCAACACGACCGGCTATCCGCCGCCCTACGACGAACCCGTGCAAGGCCGCTGGTACCGCCGCCTCGCGCCGCCGACCGGCCTCAGCGATTTCGCCGCCAGTCATGTCGTGCTGAAACCCGGCGCCTGGTCGTCGCAGCGCCACTGGCACGACGGCGAGGACGAGATGCTCGTGATGATTTCGGGCGAGGCGGTGCTGGTCGAGGACGACGGCCGCTGGCCGATGCGCGCCGGCGATATCGCGGTCTGGCCCAAGGGCAGCACCAACGGCCATCATCTGATCAATGAATCGGACGCCGACTGCGTCTTCGTCGCGCTTGGCGGGGGCAAGGCGCACGACACCGGCGGCGGCTATTCGGACATCGACATGCTCTTCACGCCCGACGGTTATTTCCACAAGGACGGCACGCCCTATCCGACGTCGCGAATAGCTTGATCGGCGGAACTGCGGTGGCGGTTTCGGGGTGGAAGACGGCCGATCGCCTATCCCAGCTTCGTCATCCCGGACTTGATCCGGGTTCCATAGCCGCGCCGTCGTAGTGGATCCCGGATCAAGTCCGGGATGACGATGAAAGCAAGGGCAACCCATGGTCGCACCACACCCCCGGGCCCAAGCTTTTATTCCCCTATGCTCCTAAGCAATTGCATATCGCGGCGGGAAGGCTTAACCGGCGGCGCATCGACCGTTTAGAGTCAAGACAGGGCTGATATGGCTGGCAACGAACCAAGCGCGCGTCCGCGCTCCCCGCATTTACAGGTGTATAAATGGACCCCCGCGATGGCGGTTTCCATCTTCCACCGCGTCAGTGGCGACGGTCTCGCGATCGTCGGCGGGCTGATGTTCCTCTGGTGGCTTGGCGCGCTCGCCGCCGGTCCCGACGCCTATGCGGCCTTTATCGCCTGCGTGTGGCACGACCCCAGCCCGGAGGTCGGGGCCTTCCACCAGGTCACCAATATTCTCGGCAAGGTCGTGCTCGTCGGCCTGACCTGGGCCTTTTTCCAGCATCTCTTCTCGGGGCTGCGCCATTTCGTGCTCGACACCGGCGCGGGCTATGAGCTCAAGACCAACAAGCTCTGGTCGATCCTTGTTTTCGTCGGGTCGATAACGGCGACCGCCGCCGTCTGGCTCGCTGTCTTTGCGGAGGCGCTCAATGGGTAACGGAACGCGTCTCGGCCGCGTGCGCGGGCTCGGCTCGTCGCACCATGGCTCGCATCACTGGATCCAGCAGCGCCTGACCGCGCTTGGCAACGTCCTGCTCGTCACCTGGTTCGTCGTCTCGATGTTCCGCCTGCCGCTTGGCGATCATGGCGCCGTGCTGCGCTGGGCCTCCGACCCGACGGTCGCGCTCGCGCTGATCCTGATGGTCGTCAGCGTCTTCTGGCACCTGCGGCTCGGCTTGCAGGTGATGATCGAGGACTATGTCCACGGCGAGGCGACGCGGATCCTGTCGCTCGTCCTGTTGAACTTCTACGCGATCGGCGGCGCCGCCTACGGCATCTTCGTCATTGTCCGTATCGCGCTTGCGCCCGCCGCCGGGCTCGCTCCTGGGGGCATGTAAGATGACCGAAGCCTACAAGATCATCGACCATATCTATGACACCGTCGTCGTCGGCGCCGGCGGCTCGGGCCTCCGCGCGACGATGGGCAGCGCCGAAGCGGGCCTCAAGACCGCCTGCATCACCAAGGTGTTCCCGACGCGCAGCCACACCGTCGCGGCGCAGGGCGGCATCGCCGCCAGCCTTGGCAACAATTCGCCCGACCATTGGCAATGGCATATGTACGACACCGTCAAGGGCTCCGACTGGCTCGGCGACCAGGACGCGATCGAATATATGGTGCGCGAGGCGCCGAACGCGGTCTACGAACTCGAACATGCGGGCGTGCCGTTCAGCCGCAACGCCGACGGCACCATCTACCAGCGCCCGTTCGGCGGCCATATGCAGAATATGGGCGAAGGCCCGCCGGTGCAGCGCACCTGCGCCGCCGCCGACCGCACCGGCCACGCGATGCTCCACGCGCTCTATCAGCAGTCGCTGAAATATGACGCGGACTTCTTCATCGAATATTTCGCGCTCGACCTGATCATGGAAGACGGCCCCGACGGCAAGGTCTGCCGCGGCGTCATCGCGCTGTGCATGGAAGATGGCAGCATCCACCGCTTCCGCAGCCAGGCGGTGGTGCTCGCGACGGGCGGTTATGGCCGCTGCTATTTCACCGCGACGTCGGCGCATACCTGCACCGGCGACGGCGGCGGCATGGTGCTGCGCGCCGGCCTGCCCTTGCAGGACATGGAATTCGTCCAGTTTCACCCGACCGGCATCTATGGCGCAGGCGTGCTGATCACCGAAGGCGCGCGCGGCGAGGGCGGTTACCTCACCAACAGCGAAGGCGAGCGCTTCATGGAGCGTTACGCCCCGTCGGCGAAGGATCTGGCGTCGCGCGACGTCGTCTCGCGCTCGATGGCGCTCGAAATCCGCGAGGGCCGCGGCGTCGGGCCGCACAACGACCATATCTACCTGCACCTCGATCATATCGATCCCGCGGTGCTCGCCGAGCGCCTGCCCGGAATCACCGAGAGCGGCAAGATTTTCGCCGGCGTCGATCTGACGCGTCAGCCGCTGCCCGTCGTGCCGACGGTTCATTACAATATGGGCGGCATCCCCTGTAACTATCATGGCGAAGTCGTCACGCTCGGCAAGGATGGGCCCGACACCGTCGTCCCCGGCCTGTTCGCGGTCGGCGAAGCCGCGTGCGTTTCGGTGCATGGCGCGAACCGTTTGGGCTCGAACAGCCTGATCGACCTCGTTGTCTTTGGCCGCGCGACGGGCCATCGCCTGAAGGAAATCCTGACCCCCGGCGCGGCGCAGCAGCCGCTGCCCAAGGACAGCGCCGACCTCGCGCTCGCGCGTCTCGACCATTTCCGCAACGCCAATGGCGGATCGCCGACCGCGGAAATACGCACCGAGATGCAGCGCGCGATGTCCGCCCACGCCGCGGTGTTCCGCACCGAGGAACTGATGGCCGAGGGCAAGGAAAAGCTCACCAAGACCTATCAACGCATGAATGACGTCCATGTCACCGACCGCAGCCTGATCTGGAACACCGACCTCATCGAAACGCTCGAGCTCGACAATCTGATCGGCCAGGCGACGGTGACGATGCATTCGGCCTTCAACCGCAAGGAAAGCCGCGGCGCCCACGCGCACGAGGATTTCCCGAACCGCGACGACGCGACGTGGATGAAGCACACGATCGGCTGGTTCGACGGCTGGGGTGGCAAGGGCGGCGGCGTCCGCCTCGATTATCGCCCGGTCCACGAATATACGCTGTCGGACGACGTCGAATATATCAAGCCGAAGGCGCGGGTCTATTGATCCGCGCCGGCGCGTCGGCCGGCATCAATCGCCGAACAGGCTGCGCACCGGGTTGATGTCGGAAAAGGGCACGTCGACGTCCTTGCCCATCAGCCACAATTTCTGGCACGCGATGGCGAAGAACATCAACGCTATGGTCCAGACGATGAACGTCTTGCGCGCGATCCAGCGGCGCTCGGCCTCTTCGGCCGCGGCGCGCGCCTTGTAGTCGACACCCAGCTCGCCCTCGAATTCGGCGACAAGCTGCGCGCGGCGGGTACGCGAAATATTCGCGATACTCGCGTCCCCTTCTTCGCGTTTTGATCCGCGTTTCGCCATTGCTCCACCTTGGCCCCAGCTAGTCCTGCCTCCGTCCATAGCGCCTTGCCCCTGCCAATTGGTTAATCCGCCGCTATCGGCTCATCGCAATTCCGATCAGCTTGATGCGTGCCGTCGCGCCGCGAAGCAGCGTCAAATCGCGCGGGGGCCGGCCGAGCGCGGCAGCGAGCAGGCGCAGCACCGCCTCGTTCGCGGCGCCGTCAGCCGGCGGTGATGTGACGCGGACTTGCACGCTTTCGCCCTCGATGCGGATCTCGTCGCGGTTCGCACCGGGCGTGACGCGCACCTCGATCCGCCCCGATGCGGCGCGCGCGCGAAGCGCATCGGCCAGCGCGGGGTCGGGGCGATATTTCAGACGGTGACGACCAGCTTGCCGACCGCGGTCCGGTCGCCGAGCTTGGCGATCGCCTTGCCACCGTCTTCGAGCGCATAGGTGCCGGTAACGCGCGGCTTGATCTTGCCCTGTTCCCACAGCTGGAACAGCCGCGCGATATTGGCACGATTGCGCACCGGTTCGCGCGCGACGAAGGCGCCCCAGAACACGCCTGCGACGTCGCAGCTCTTGAGCAGGGTCAGGTTCAGCGGCAGGCGCGGGATGCCGGCGGGGAAGCCGACGACGAGATAGCGTCCCTCCCACGCGATCGAGCGCAGCGCGGGCTCGGCATAATCGCCGCCGACCGCGTCATAGACCAGGTTGGCGCCATTCGGGCCGACGGCTTCCTTGAACTTGTTCGCGAGTTCCTTCGACTGGTCCTTGTCGAACGGCTGGCGCCCATAGACGACGACCTCGTCGGCACCGGCCTGGCGCGCGATCTCGCCCTTTTCTTCGCTCGACACGCCCGCGACGACGCGCGCACCGAACGCCTTGCCCAGCTCAACCGCGGCAATGCCGACCCCGCCCGATGCGCCGAGGACCAGCAAGGTATCGCCTTCCTTGATATGGCCGCGATCGACGAGCGCGTGAATGCTGGTGCCATAGGTCATGAGCAGCGATGCGCCCTCGGCGAAATCATGGCCCTCGGGCAAATGATAGACATTGTGGACGCCGACCGCGACGGCTTCGGACATGCCGCCGTTGCCGCAACCCGCGATCACCCGGTCGCCGACCTTGAACTCGGTCACGCCTTCGCCGATCTCCGCGACCAGCCCCGCGACTTCGCCGCCGGGGGCAAAGGGGCGTTCGGGTTTGAACTGATATTTATCCTCGATGATCAGCACGTCGGGAAAGTTGACCGCACAGGCCTTCACATCGATCACGATCTGGCCCTTGCCCGCCGTCGGGCGCGGCAGTTCGCCGAGCGTCAGCGTTTCGGGGCCGCCGGTTGCGGTCGACAAGAGAGCCTTCATCATCTTCTCCTCTTTATGATATTTTTTCGGTCTTACGCGGCGGGCCGCATCCATGGACGATCCGCATCGAGCTGTCGTTCATAGGCGCCGATCGCGGCATCGCTCTTTTCGGTCAGCGAAATCTCGTCGAGCCCTTCGAGCAGGCACATCTTGCGGAACGGGTCGATGTCGAAGCTGAAACGATCCTGAAACTGCGTCGTTACCGTCTGATGCTCAAGGTCGACGAAGACCGGATCGGTGGCCGCGACTTCCATCAATCGATCTATCGCCGCCTGCGGCAATACAACGGGCAGGATGCCGTTCTTCACCGCATTGCCCGAGAAAATGTCCGAATAGCTGGGCGCGATCACAACGCGGATGCCAAGATCGCCGAGCGCCCAAGCGGCATGCTCGCGGCTCGACCCGCACCCGAAATTGTCGCCCGCGATCAGGATCGGCGCGCCCTTGAAATCGGCGCTGTCGAACAGATTATCGGGATCGGCGCGCAGCGATTCGAACGCCCCGCGTCCCATGCCCTCGCGCGTCGTCGTCTTCAGCCAATGCGCGGGGATGATCACGTCGGTATCGACATTCTTGAGCCCGAACGGAATCGCGCGGCCTTCGACCTTGTCGAGCGGGGTCATGCCATGAGCTCCCGCACGTCGGTGAGCTTGCCCGTCACCGCCGCCGCCGCCGCCATCGCCGGACTGACGAGGTGCGTGCGCGCGCCAGGGCCCTGGCGACCGACGAAATTTCGGTTGCTGGTCGAGGCGCAGCGTTCGCCGGCGGGGACCTTGTCGGGGTTCATCGCAAGGCACGCCGAACAGCCGGGTTCGCGCCATTCGAGCCCCGCGTCGATGAAGATGCGATCGAGCCCCTCGGCCTCGGCCTGCGCCTTTACCAACCCGCTGCCGGGCACGACGATTGCCCATCTGACATTGTCGGCCTTGTGGCGACCCTTGATCACCGCGGCGGCGGCGCGCATGTCCTCGATGCGGCTGTTGGTGCAGCTGCCGATGAAGATATTTTCGACCGCGACATCCTGCATCCGTGTGCCGGGGGTGAGGCCCATATATGCGAGCGATTTCGCGGCGGCGGCCTGTTTCGACGGATCGGCAAAGCTCGCGGGGTCGGGGACGATGCCGGTGATCGGCACGACGTCCTCGGGGCTCGTGCCCCAGGTCACGCTCGGCGCGATATCGGCGGCGTCGATCACCACCACTTTGTCATAGGTCGCGCCCGGATCGGTCGCGAGGCTTTTCCAGTACGCGACCGCATCGTCCCAGTCGGCGCCCTTCGGCGCATAGGGCCGGCCCTTCAGGTAAGCGAAGGTCGTCTCGTCGGGCGCGATCAGTCCGGCGCGCGCGCCGCCCTCGATCGCCATGTTGCTGACGGTCAAACGGCCCTCGACCGACAGCGCGCGGATCGCGCTGCCGGTATATTCGATGACATGGCCGGTACCGCCCGCGGCGCCGATCACGCCGGTGATGTGGAGGATGATGTCCTTCGCGCTGACACCGGGGCCGACGTCGCCCTCGACGCGCACTTCCATCGTCTTCGCGGGTTGGAGCAGCAGGGTCTGCGTCGCGAGCACATGCTCGACTTCGCTCGTCCCGATACCGAAGGCGAGCGCGCCGATGCCGCCGTGGCACGCGGTGTGGCTGTCGCCGCAGACGATCGTCGTGCCGGGCAGCGAAAAGCCCTGCTCGGGCCCGACGACATGGACGATGCCCTGCTCGGGCGCGACCGCGTCGATGTAGCGGATGCCATATTCGGGCGCGTTCTTTTCGAGCGCCGCCAATTGCGCGGCGCTTTCGGGGTCGGCGATCGGCAGCTTGTTGCCCGCCGCGTCGAGCCGCGCGGTCGTCGGCACATTATGGTCGGGCACCGCGAGCGTCAGGTCGGGGCGGCGCACCGTGCGCCCGCTTGCGCGAAGCCCCGCAAACGCCTGCGGGCTGGTGACTTCATGGACGAGGTGGCGGTCGATGAAGATCAGAGCGGTGCCATCGGGGCGCTGTTCGACGACATGCGCGTCCCAGATTTTCTCATAAAGCGTGCGGGGCCGAGTCATGCGGCTCACTTACGCCTGCGGCATAACTTTGCAAGCCGGTGGCGATCAAAAACGCAATTTTCGGTCGCAATGGTGGTCGACGAGCGGAGTGTGGCCTCACGCATGCAACGCGCCTATAATCGCCCCATGTCGATGCTCGCCATCATTGCCCTCATCCTCGCCACCGTCGTGGCGATGGAATTTGTCGCCTGGGCGAGCCACAAATATATCATGCACGGTTTCGGCTGGGCCTGGCACCGCGACCATCACGAGCCGCATGATAAACTGCTGGAAAAGAACGACCTGTTCGCGATCTTCGGCGCCGCGCTCAGCATCTCGATGTTCGCGCTCGGCAGTCCGATGATCCTCGGCGCGGCGGCGTGGGAGCCGGGGACGTGGATCGGGCTCGGCATCCTTTTTTACGGCATCATCTATACGCTGGTTCACGACGGCCTCGTCCACCAGCGCTATTTCAAATGGGTTCCGCGGCGCGGCTATGCCAAGCGGCTGGTGCAGGCGCACAAGCTCCACCATGCGACGATCGGCAAGGAAGGCGGGGTGAGCTTCGGCTTCGTGTTCGCGCGCGACCCGGCGAAGCTGAAGGCCGAACTGAAGGCGCAGCGCGAGGCAGGCGTGGCGGTGGTGCGGGAGGCTATCGCCGACTGACACTTGTCATTGCGTGGAGCCGAAGGCGACGCGGCAATCTCCCGGCTTTCCTTCTTGCGCGCGGCCCCTGGCTGGAGATTGCTTCGCTTCGCACGCAATGACGGAGTCTGGACTATCTAGCTGTTTCGATAGTCCGCCGTAATCACTCCCGCCGCCATCAGCTCCGCCTCGTGGCTTTCCTCGCGCCATTCCTCGATCAGCGCCTGCCGCTCCCACTCCAGCATCGCCGGATGCGCGAGCATATGGCGGGTCCACGCCTGTCCGGCGCCGACGTCGAGGCCATAAGTGCGAATACGGAACGCGACCGGCGCGAAGAAGGCGTCGACCGCCGAGAAATCGGCACCCGCCAGCCACGGGCCGCCGAACGTCGCCAGCCCTTCCTCGAACAGCTCGCGGAGGCGCGTCACATTGCCCTTTAGCGCATCCGACATCGGCTTCGGCGTTACCCGCACCCCCACATTCATCGTGCAATCGTTGCGAAGCGCCGAAAAGCCGCTGTGCATCTCGGCGACCGCGCATTGGGCCCAGGCCCGCGCATCGGGCTCTGCCGGCCACACGCTGTCGTGCCGGTCGGCGAGATAGAGCGCGATGCCGAGCGAATCATATATGGTGCGCCCTTCGTGGACGAGCGCCGGGACCTGGCCGGTCGGCGAAAAGCTGCGGAAAGCGTCATAATTCACCGGCTTGGCAAAGGGCTCGATCCGGTCCTCGAACGCGATGCCGAGCCCCTGCATCAGCATCCACGGGCGCAGCGACCAGCTCGAATAATTGCGGTTGGCGGTGATCAGCACATACATGCGTCGCGCTCCTGGGCGATAATGGGGGAGGTGTAGTCGGGATCATGCGCGAAGGGCAGGTCGGTGCCGTCGCGCAATGCCGCGAGCACGCTGCCGAAGTCGCTCTTGGCGCGCCAGCCGAAGCGCCGCTCGGCGCGCGACGGGTCGTAGACGCGGTCGATGATATCGGGAAGCACCCAGCCTTTCGTGGCGTATAGCGCGGCGGCGTCGGGGTACTGGCGCGCGATCACTGCGCGCGCGTCGCGGGCAAGCTCTTCGGCGTCTTCGCGTGCAAAGGGCGGCGGCGCGGAGAGAATGAAGGTGTCGCAGCCGATCTGCGGCGCCGCCTCAAGCGCGGCGAGATGCGCCCCCGCGGCATCCTCGACCGTCAGGCGGCGGTTCAGCAGCTCGTTGGCCTTGAGATTTTCGCCGCTCGGGGTCGCGTGGGTGTCGTCATCCTCGGGAAAGAAGCGGCCGGTGCGCAGGATCGCCACGTTGATGCCATGCTCGCGGTGGACCAGCTTGACGGCCTGTTCGGCGGCGAGCTTGGTGATGCCATAGATGTTGCGCGGTTCGACGGGCGCGAAATCCTCGTCCATCCACCATGCGCCCTTTACGCTTGCGCCCGCGCGAACATCGGCGCGTACCATCAGCGAAGTCGTCGAGGTGAAGAGGAAACGATCGTTGCCCGCCGCGACCGCCGCCTCGATCAGGTTCAGCGTGCCCGTCACATTGACGTCGACGAAAGCCTGCCGCGGATAGCGCACGATATCGGGCTTGTGCAGCGCGCCGCCATGGATCACCGCCTCGATCCCGTGCTCGCCCATCACGCGCTCGATCAGCGCGCGGTCGGCGACGGTGCCGATCACATCGGTATGCGCGCCGGGCACGACGTCGAGCCCGGTGATGCGATGGCCATGCTCGACCAGCAACGGGGCTAGAGTGCGGCCGAGCCAGCCCGACGACCCGGTCAATAGCACGCGCATCGATCATTCTCCTCCCGCCTGTGTGGACGCGCGCCTGATACACAGGCGCCGGGCGCGGGAGCAAGGGGCGTTACCCTTTGGGAGCCTCGGCAACCGGCTTGGTCGCGACGGCCGTGCGCTTCGCCGGCGGCAGCTCGCCGAGATCGAGCCAGCGTGCATCTTCCCGCCGGTGATAGCTGTCGAGCGCCGCGAACGGGATGCGGAAGGGGAATCCCCAATCGCTGTTCCACAGCGCGACAACGCCCGTCCGCGTCGCGGGTTCGAAAATCATCGTGGCGCGATAGCCCGCGACCGCGCCCGAATGGCCCGCGAGCCGGTAGCCGTCATAAGTGAAGCTCCGCCAGCCGAGACCATAGCCCGCGTCACCCGTCGCCTGGCGCAGGGCGCCGCCATAGAGACGCGCCGTGCCGACGCGGGGGCGATGGGCCAGTTCCAGCACCGGTGCCGGCAGCACGTCGGGGCGGCTGCCCATCATCGCCTGCATCCATTTGGCGAAATCGACGATGTCGCTTTCGACCCCGGCGGCGGCGGGAACGCGCCAATAGGCCTCCTTGACCGGGCGGACCTGCGCGCCGCGATGCGGCTTCGCCCAATCCTTCGCGCCCGTCAGCCGCGCCATCCCGTAACCCGCGCTGACCATGCCGAGCGGGCGGAAAAACCGGTCCTCGACCGCGTTGGAGAAAGGCTCGTTCGCGGCCCGTCCCAATATCTCGCTCGCGGCATCGAAGGCGATATTCTGATAGGTGTGGCAGGTGCCAGGTTCGCATTGCAGCGGTGCGAGCGCCAGGCTCGCGCGCAGCAGCTCGGGGCTCTGCCCCTCCTCCAGTTTCTCGTCATAGGCGTTTTTGGTAAGGCCGGTGCGCTGCGCGAGCAGATCGCCCACCGTGACGCGTTCTTCCGCTCCTCCGGGCAAGCGCAGCGTCGTGCGCCAGCGCGAAATCGGACGATTGAGGTCGACGGCGCCGTCCTTCGCCAGCGCGGCCGCGAGCGCGCCCGTGGCGGTCTTGGAGACCGAGGCCCAGCGAAACAGCGTCTGCGGCGTTACCGGCGCGCCGGTCGCGGCATCGGCGAAGCCATAGGTGCGCAGGAAACGCAATTCGCCGTCTTCGACGACCGCCACGGCCAGCCCGGCCATTTCGGGTCGCTGCGACAGGTCGGCGAGTTGCCGGTCGAACGCGCGATAGTCGATCCGGCCGCGCCATTCGGCGGGCGTGTCGGGCAGGTTTTCAGCGGCCTGGATCGGGATCGGGACGCTGGCAAGGGGCTGGCTGTCGCCAAAGGCGTGAATGCCGAACCAGCCGGCCGATCCCAGTGCGGCGATGGCGACGAGGCAGGCAAGGACCCGCTTCATTGACCCGTGTTTAGATGGCGACCTCATAATTGGCCGTTGTCTTAGCCGCGACTTCGTCCGCCGTCACCCCCGGTGCGAGCTCGATCAGCTTGAACGGGCTGTCGTGATCCTCGCGCTTGAACACCGCGAGGTCGGTGATGATCATATCGACGACATTCTTGCCGGTCAGCGGCAGCGTGCATTCGGGAATGAATTTGGGGCTGCCGTCCTTGGCATTATGCTCCATCACGACGATGATCTTCTTGACCCCGGCGACGAGGTCCATCGCGCCGCCCATGCCCTTGATCATCTTGCCCGGGATCATCCAGTTGGCGATGTCGCCATTTTCGGCGATCTCCATCGCGCCCAATACGGTGAGGTCGATATGCCCGCCGCGAATCATCGCGAAACTGTCGGCAGAAGAGAAATAGGCCGACTGTGGCAATTCGCTGATCGTCTGCTTGCCGGCGTTGATCAGGTCGGCGTCCTCGTCGCCCTCGAGCGGGAAGGGACCGATGCCGAGCATGCCGTTTTCGGACTGAAGCGTCACCGTCATCCCCGCCGGGATATGGTTCGCGACCAAAGTCGGGATGCCGATACCAAGGTTGACGTAATAGCCGTCCTGCAGTTCCTTCGCGGCGCGCGCCGCCATGTCATCACGCGTCCAGCTCATTGGCTTGGCTCCCATTGCTTGTCGGAGGGGAAGGCGTCGCCCCAGCCCAGTTTTTCCCACGGGCCGTAGACGGGGTTGGGGAAAAGGAACCAGCCCTTGTCCCAGAGTGCGGTGGCACCCGCGCTGGTCGCGAGCGCCATGCGCTGCGCGGCGGGCAGGTCCCGGGCGTTGAACTGCTGGCTGAAATCGCCGAGCTGGTCGCCGGCAAGGATGATCACGCAGTAACGCGATGCGATCGTCGCGCGGCGTCCATCCTTGCTCGACCCGCCGGCATCGTCGCCCATCAGGAACAGGGTCTCGCCATGCTTGAACTCGCCAAGCCCGGCGGCGCGGAGCGTATCTTCGCTGCCCTTGGCATTGGCGGCGCTGCGATTGGTGTTGGCGATGACGGTGATTCCCGCGGCGCGCAGCTTGCTCACCATCTCGACCGTGCCGGGCATCGCGACCGCCTTGCCCGCGCCCGTTTTTTCCCACTGGTCCCATACCTTGAGATCGAAGCCGGTGCGCTTCTCGGCGAAATAGCGCATGGGGCCGAGGTTCCAGATCAACGTCTCGTCGGCGTCGAACACCGCGGCGAAGGGCTTGTTGCCGCACGGCTCGAACGTCGGGGCGTCCATCGTCGCTCCCGCCGCCAGCACGACGCTGTCCTTCGGGCGCGCCTTGATCCGCCACGCGCCATAGTCCGCGATGCGCGCATTGGTGGCGCCCACAGCAACGGCGGCTTCGGGCGAGCCATAGAGATATTGCAGCGGGGCCGGCGGTTTGGCGGTTTCGACCGGCGCAGCGGCTGGCGGCGGAGCGGGCGCCGTGGTCACTTCTGCCGGCGCGCTCGCGCAGCCGCCGAGCAGTAGCGCCGCAGCAAGCGGGAGCGCGCGCATCACGCCGCCTCGCGCGGGCGCGTGGTGCGGAATTCGATCTTCTTGTCGTACGGCGCGCCGAGGACGAGGCGCTTCACATAGATGCCGGGCAGGTGGATGCAGTCGGGGTCGAGGCTGCCGGTGGGCACGATTTCCTCGACCTCGGCGACGCAGATTTTCGCCGCGGTCGCCATCGGCTGGTTGAAGTTGCGCGCGGTCTTGCGGAAGATCAAATTGCCGCTCTCGTCGGCCTTCCACCCCTTGATGATCGCGAGGTCGGCAAAGATGCCGCGTTCGAGGATATAATCCTGCCCGTCGAAGCTTTTCACCTCCTTGCCCTCGGCAACGAGGGTGCCGACGCCGGTCTTGGTGTAGAAGCCGGGAATGCCCGCTCCGCCCGCGCGGCAGCGCTCGGCGAGCGTGCCCTGCGGGCAGAATTCGACCTCGAGCTCGCCCGCCAGATACTGCCGCTCGAACTCCTTGTTTTCGCCGACATAGCTGCTGATCATCTTCTTGACCTGCCTGGTGCGAAGCAGCTTGCCGAGCCCTTCGCCATCGATCCCGGCGTTGTTGCTCGCGATCGTCAGATCCTTGGTGCCCGCGTCGCGGATCGCGTCGATCAGCCGTTCGGGGATGCCGCACAGGCCGAAACCGCCGGCGCAAATCTGCATGCCGTCAAAGAGCAGGCCTTCGAGGGCGGCGGCGGCGTCGGGATATTGCTTCTTCCCCATGGGACGGCTCTCCTGAATGTTTCGTGCGCGACCTTGGCGCATTTGATCCATCAATTCTAATTGTTCGATTTTTGGATTATACATACACGATGTCTATCAATCGCGTCTCGCTCTATCATCTCGAAACCTTGCTGTGGATCGACCGGCTCGGCACCTTTTCGGCCGCGGCCGAGCGGCTGAACACCACCCAGCCGACGGTATCGGCGCGGATGCGCGAACTCGAACAGCGTCTCGGCACGGCGCTGTTCCGCCGCGAAGGGCGCGCAATGTCGCTCACCGCGGCGGGGCGCAAGCTGGTGCGCGATTGCGATCCCTTGCTACGCGACATGCAGGTCGCGCTGCTCGGCAGCGGCGGCTATGGCGAGGCGAGCGGGGTGGTGCGGATCGGCGCGGGGGAGATCGCCGCGGCGAGCTGCCTTCCCGCCTTCGTCGCGGGATTGAAGGCCGATATGCCCGGCGTCGGTCTCGAAATCGAAATCGACCTCACCGCGAACCTGATCCAGCAACTGCTCACCGGGCGCACCGACATCGCTTTCGCGGCGGGGCCGATCGCGCATCCGGCGCTGAAAACGAGCCCGATCGGCGCGGTCGAACTGGTGTGGCTTGCCAGCCCCGCGGTCGCCTCGGCTTTTGCCGGCGGAGAAGCGACGCTTCCGGTCTGGTCGCTCGCCAGCCATTCGCCGATCCACGGCCGGATGCGCGACGCGATCGCGGCGTCGCGAATCGCGCAAAAATCGCTCAACCTCTGCAACAACGCGCGCACGATGATCGACATCGCGAAGGCGGGCGGCGGGATCGGCATCTTTCCGCGGCCGATGGTGCGCAGCGAAGTCGCGAGCGGCGCGCTGGCGCTGATCGACGCCATGCCCGCGCTCGCGCCGGTCGAATTCCACGTCGCGATGCGCGTAGCCGACACCGAGCCGGTGCTCACACAGATTTTCGAGCGCGCGGCAAAGCTGAACCTCGCCAAGGCACTCAACTGAACCGGGCGGGGTTCCCGGCCAACGGCTCGCGTCGCACCCCTAAGCCGGTGCTCCCGTCACGCCGCCTTCTTCGTCTTGGGGGCCGGCGTCTTGGGCTTGTAGCGGCAAAGGTCATCGACCGGACAGCGCCAGCATTCGGGGGTGCGCGCCTTGCAGGTGTAGCGGCCGTGGAGGATCAGCCAGTGGTGCGCGCCGACGCGGAAGGGCGCCGGGGTTTCCTTCTCCAGCTTCTTTTCGACCGCGAGCACCGTCTTGCCGGGGGCGAGCCCGGTGCGGTTGCCGACGCGGAAAATATGCGTGTCGACCGCAAAGGTTTCCGCCCCGAAGGCGCAGTTCATCACCACATTGGCGGTCTTGCGCCCGACGCCGGGCAGCTCGACGAGCGTGTCGCGGTCGGCGGGCACCTCGCCGCCATGGTCGCGGACGAGGATTTCGCTGAGGGCGATGACATTCTTCGCCTTGGCGTTGAACAGCCCGATCGTCTTGATGTGCTGCTTGAGGCCGTCTTCGCCGAGCTCCATCATCGCCTGCGGGGTCTTCACCTCCTGAAACAGCCGACGCGTCGCCTTGTTCACCCCGACGTCGGTCGCCTGCGCCGAAAGCACGACCGCGACGAGCAGCTGATAGGTGTTGCCGAACTCCAGCTCGGTCTCGGGACTGGGGTTCAGCTCGGCGAGACGGCGATAGAATTCGAAAATGTCGGACTTCTTCATCGCGCTTACGAAAGCCCCAGCACCTGCGGCATCCTGTAACGTTCGGGCTTCTGGTTAATCAGCCACAGCGCCGCGCGCACCGCGCCGCGCGCGAAGATCATGCGGTTTTCGGCGCGATGCGACAGGGTGATCATCTCCTCGGGGCCCGCGAAGATCACGTCATGGTCGCCGGCGACGGTGCCACCGCGCAGGCTCGCGAAGCCGATCCTGCCGTGGACGCGTGCGCCGGTGAGGCCGTCGCGGCCGCGTTCGGAGCAGGTTGCGAGGGTGATCCCGCGCCCCTCGGCCGCCGCCTCTCCGAGCAGCAGCGCGGTGCCGCTCGGCGCATCGACTTTGTTCCGGTGGTGCATTTCGAGGATTTCGATATCATATTCGGGGTCGAGCCGCGCCGCCGCCTCGCGCACCAGATGCGCGAGCAGCGTGACGCCCAGCGAGGTGTTGCCGGTCTGGAGCACCGCAATATCCCGGGCGGCATCGTCGATCAGATAATGATGGCGCTCCTCGAGCCCCGTCGTGCCGATGACGATCGGCTTGCGCGCCGCGACGCAGGCGTCGAGCGTCGCCTCGAGCGCGGCGGGCGACGAGAAATCGACGAGAATGTCGGTCTCCGCCGCGAGCTTCGCGACATTGCCGCCCTTGTCGATGCCGCAACTGCGCTGTCCTGCCTCCGATATGGCGGCGGCGAGCGCGAGGCCCATCCGGCCCTCGCTGCCGATAATGCCGATGCTGGTCATGGCTTGCCTTTCGTGCCCCCGTCATGCTGAACGATGTCGCCCGCCTAGCGGTTGTCGCCTTCGAATCAAGAAGAACAGGATAGCATGTCTCCAATCCAGAATATCGTGATCCTGACCGGCGCCGGGGTTTCGGCCGAAAGCGGCATCGACACCTTTCGCGACGCCGGCGGCCTGTGGGAACAGCATCGCGTCGAGGATGTGGCGACGCCCGAGGCCTTTGCCCGCGACCCTGACCTGGTGCTGCGCTTCTACGACATGCGGCGCGAGGCGATCCGGACCAAGACGCCCAACGCGGCGCACCGCGCGCTCGCGCGGCTCGACGCCGAATGGCCGGGCGAGCTGTTGATCGTCACGCAAAATGTCGATGATTTGCATGAGCGCGCGGGGGCGAAGCGGCTGATCCACATGCACGGCGAGCATCTGAATGCCTGGTGCACCGCATGCGACAATCGCGTGCCGTGGACCGGCCCGCTGCTGGGTCGTCCCGCGTGCAGCGCGTGCGGTGTGACGGGGCACCTCCGTCCCGACATCGTCTGGTTCGGCGAAATGCCTTACCGGATGGAGGAAATTTACCAGGCTCTGAACCGCACCGACCTGTTCGTGTCGATCGGCACCTCGGGCGCGGTCTATCCCGCCGCGGGTTTCGTGCGCGAGGCGCGCGCCGCGGGAGCGATGACGCTCGAGCTCAATATGGAACCGAGCCAGGGCAGCCATTGGTTCGACGAGGCGCGCCACGGCCCGGCGACGCAGCTGGTGCCGCAGTGGGTCGAGGCGATGCTGGGCGGGTGAGGCTGGCTCCTGCGATGCCGCCGCTTTCGGCCGGACGCGGCCGATAGAGACGTGTGCTCCGGCTTTCGCCGGGGTGCACGACCGGCCACTCCCCCAAAGCCGCCTTTCAACGCGCGATCAAAAGGCTGATTGTCAGGGGAGTTCCATCCCCAGCGCGGCCGAGAGGTCGGCGAGCGCCTGCTCGCCGCTCGTTACCTTGATCGCGTGCATGCCGAGCTGGCTCGCCGGCTTGCAGTTGATGCCGAGGTCGTCGAGATAGATGCAGTTTGCGGGCTCGGCGCCGAGCGCCTCGCACATCATTTCATAAATCCGCGGGTCAGGCTTGCGGACGCCGACCTTGCTCGATTCGATGACATGGTCGAAGCGCGCCATGATCGCCGCGACCTCGGCGGCGAGTTTCTCGCTTCGCGCCATCCCGGCACCTTTGCCCGACGGAACATTGTTGGTGATGCACGCAATGCCAAAGTTGCTCGCCTTCAGCGTATCGAGCGCAGCGACCATCGCCGGACGCACCGCTCCGGCCAGTACCGCCAGCACCGCTTCGCCTTCCAGTATGTGACCCATCGCTTTCGCCTCGGCCGCGAACAGCGTGTCGAACGCCGCCGCATCGATCTCGGCGCGTTCGAATCGTGCCCATGCGTTGCCGTCGGGGTCGGCGGCGTTGACGCGGCGCACGAAGTCGCGCGGCAGGCCGCGCTCTTCCTCGAGCCGGTTGAAGGCTTCGAAGGGCGAGGCGGTGATGACGCCGCCGAAATCGAAGATGACATGCGTGTATCGGGACATGGCGTGGCTAGAGCGTAGATTGACGTTAACGTCAACTATGACGGTCAGGGTTCGACGACGATCCCGGCGCTGGGATTGGCTCGGCCCGAAAGCATTTCATGATAGGCAGCCACCGCCGCATCGCCGCCGCTGCGCTTGTCGATCGACGTGAGCCGCGGCGCAACGTCCATGAAGGCCAGCCATGCCTCTGCGATCTTCTGCCCGAACGCCGCACCGCCCCAGTCGGCGATCCGCTTCTGGCTGCGGCCGGGCGCGAAGAATCCCTGCCGTTCGGGGCCGGGCAAGCCTTCGACGTCGGCCTGCGCGTCCCAGTGCGACTTGCCGACGATGATCGAGGCTTTGAGGTTGTTTCCGAAATGGCTGTGCACGACGCGCGTCACCGCGCCATTGCCCGCCATATCGACGAGCGCGGCAGGCGTCGCGGCGTTGAGCGTCATGATCTGGTCGTAGCTGATCACCCGGTCATAGATGCCCTGCGCGGCGAGGGCGTCGACATTGGCCGCGCTGGTCAGGCCGACCGTTTCGGGGCGGGGCTCCGGGCGCCGCTTGAGCGTGAAGCCGAGCCCGATCGCGGTCTTGCTCGACGCGCTCGCGATCAGGATCTGGCTGGCGCCATAATCGCCTTCGTCCTCGAACTGGTCGCCGATCAGCCAGCCGGTCAGGAAGAGCGGGCGGAACACCGGCCAATAATCATGGTCGGCGGTGCGATAATCGGTCAGCGCCTCGATCCGCTGATAATTGTTGTAGATGGGAGGCAGGGTGGTGCGTCGCGGGGTGACATCGGTGAAGCCGCCCGGCCCCGCGTTGCCGACAGTCAGCACGGCATTCTCGGCCATCGGATAATAGCCATAGAAGCGATCGCCAGCCGACACGCCGTCGGCCTGGCTTTCGGTCACGGTGGCAAAACCCCAGACAGGGAGGCGGCCCGGTGCGTCCCGCTCGGCGAAGAAATCCCAATAGCCCTGATCGTTGCCGAACAGGCCCGCGGGTTTGCCGAACACCGCATAGGTGATGTTGTTCGCCGTCATCGCATAGCTGTCGAGATGCACGCGCACCTGTCCCGGTGCGAGCGGTGCGCCCGCGTCCTCGACCAATTTGGCTTGCGTGATATCGTCGCGATCGATGTCGATCGCCCAGCTCGTCGAACTCATTCCGGACCCCTCCGATTGACGTGCCCACGAATGCGGGATGGACGACAGTCATACAGATGAGAGCGCGCCTGACAATCGCGGTCGGGCGAACCGGAATGGCATTCGGGCCCGGTGGCGAGGCGGATCAGCCCACCACCGTCCCGAGCAGCGACCCGATCGCGATCGTCGCCGCCATTGCAAAAGCACCCCAAAAGGTCACGCGCATCACGGGACGGAGCATCGGCGCCTTGCCCGCCCATGCGCCGAGTGCGCCGAGGACCGCGAGAAAGACCAGCGACGCGGCCGAAACCGTCCACGGCAAGGAATCGCCCTGATCGACGAGTACGGTCGCGAGCGGCAGCGCCGCGCCAACCGAAAAGCTCGCCGCCGAAGCCGCCGCCGCCTGCACCGGCCGCGCCGCCATCGCATCGGTCATTCCCAACTCGTCGCGCAAATGGGTGTCGAGCGCATTGTGTGTGGTCAGTTGCTCCGCGACCTGCTCGGCGAGCGCGCGGTCGAGCCCGCGCTGTTGGTAAATCTGCGTCAGTTCCTCCAGCTCGAACTCGGGATCGGCGGCGAGGTGGCGTTTCTCCAGCTCGACATCGGCCTTCTCCGCGTCGCCCTGCGAACTCACCGACACATATTCGCCCGCCGCCATCGACATAGCGCCCGCGACGAGCCCGGCACTGCCGGTGATCAGGATCGAGGCCTCCGACGCGCCCGCCGCCGCGACCCCCGCGATCAGGCTGGCGGTCGAGACGATCCCGTCATTGGCGCCGAGGATCGCGGCGCGCAGCCAGCTGATCCGCGTGACGCTATGGGTTTCCTCGTGCATTCGGCGTCCTTTAATATTGCAGCTGCAACCCCGGCCGCGCCCAGCGCGTCTTCACCAGCCGCCCTGTGCCCGACAGGGTGATATAGGCATCCTGCCGGTCGGGCCCGCCAAAGGCGATGTTGGTCGTGAAAATATCGTCGGTCGCGACGAACTCGACCAGCTCGCCCTGGGGCGAGACGACGCTGATCCCGCACTCGCCGATCGTCGCGACGCAGATATTGCCGTTCGCTTCCATCGCGAGGCTGTCGAAGAATTTATAGCCCGCAGGACGATAGAGCGGGATGCCGGGGCCGCCGGGGCCCGCGGCGTCGTCGACCTTGCCCGGCGCGACGATGTTGAACTGGGTCAGGCGGCAGGTGTAGGTTTCGGCCACGTAAAGCTTGCTGCCATCGGGCGACAGGCCGACGCCGTTCGGATTATAGCTCGGGAAGATCACTTCTTCGATAAAGCTGCCGTCGGCTTTCGCGTAAAAAATGCCGACGATGTCGTGGCAGCGCGCGGCATAGTCGACCTTGCCATGGTCGGTGAACCAGAAGCCGCCGTGCGTATCGAACATGATGTCGTTGGGCCCGCGCAAGGTCACGCCATGATCGCCCGACTTGTACAGCACCTCGACTTCGCCCGTCTCGATATCGATGCGCTCGATCCGCCCGCCTGAATAATCGTCGGCGATACCGTGCGGCGCCAGATAGCCGTTCGATTCGACATAGTTGAACCCGCCGTTGTTGCAGCAATAGAGCTTGCCGTCGGGCCCGATGGCGAGCCCGTTGGGGCCCCCGCCGGGGGTCGCGATGACCTCCTTCCGCCCGCCGGGCCAGCAGCGCGTGATCCGCTTCGCCTCGATCTCGACGACGATGACGCTGCCGTCTTCCATCACGACCGGCGCCTCGGGAAAACGCAATCCGTCGGCTATCAGTTCAAACTCGGCCATACCCATCTCCCTTGCGTGTCCGCACTTCCTATGCTTTGCGGCCATCATGCCCGTTCGCACACTCTTCGCCACCAATTTCTACGAAGCCGACATCGGCACGCCCGACCTGCTCGAAGAGCTGGAGGAGAGCTGCCGCCTGTTCGCCGAAGAGGATGGCGCGGGGAAGGCGTGGAGCCGCACGCATGGCTACAAGGGCTACACCAGCTACGCCAGCCTCGGCGACCTGCCAGAACGCGACCCGGCCTTTTACGACCTCAAGAAGCTGCTCGACAAAGAGGTGAAGGCGTTCGCCAAGGCGTGCCATTTCGATCTCGCCAAGCCGCTGAAGCTCGATAGCCTGTGGGTCAACATCCTGAAACCCGGCGGCACCCATAGCGGCCATATCCACCCGCACAGCATCGTGTCGGGCACCTTCTACGTCGCGGTCCCGCCGGGATCGGGCGCGCTCAAGCTCGAAGACCCGCGCCTGCCGATGCTGATGGCCGCGCCCGGGCGCACCGATGACGCGCCCGAGCAGCAACGCCCCTTCGTCTATGCCGAACCCGCTGCGGGCCGCGTGTTCTTGTGGGAAAGCTGGCTGCGACACGAAGTGATGCCGCATTCGGGCAAGGGCGAACGGATCAGCATCAGCTTTAACTATCGCTGAGCGGCCTTATATGGGCGACATCTGTTAGACCAAGCCCCTCTTCCCGTTCGCGTCGAGCGAAGTCGAGACGCCTCTCGGCCTTGCGCACCATCGATGGGTGTCTCGACTTCGCTCGACACGAACGGATTTCGGGGGTGTAGCGAAAGTGCCTCCTATGACAGCGACCTACGACGCCGACCTCCAGCTCTTCATCAACGGTGCGTGGCGGAGCGGCGAGGGGCGCGACGAGCGGCCGGTCTATAACCCCGCGACCGCGGGCACGATCGCCGAACTGCCCGTGGCGACCGCCGCCGACCTCGACGAGGCGCTCGCGGCGGCGGAACGCGGCTGGCCCGTGTGGCGCGCGAAAACCCCCGACGAACGCGCCGCGTTGATGCACAAGGCCGCGGGCATCATCCGCGAGCGCGTCGAACATATCGCGACCTTGCTGACGCTCGAACAGGGCAAGCCGATCGCCGAGGCGCGCGGGGAGGTGCTTTCGGCCGCCGGCCTGTTCGACTATTTCGCGGAAGCAGGCAAACGCATCGAGGGCCGCGTGCTCCAGCGCCCGCTCGGCCAGCGCGCGATGGTCACCAAACATCCGGTCGGCCCGGTCGCGGGGTTCAGCCCGTGGAATTTCCCGGTCAACCTGATGGTCAAGAAGATCGCCCCCGCGCTCGCCGCGGGCTGCGTCGTGATCGCGAAGGCGCCCGAGGAAACCCCGGGCTGCACCAGCGCGATCATGCGCTGCATCGCCGATGCGGACATCCCGGGGGACGTCGTCCAGCTGGTCTATGGCGATCCCGACATGATCAGCCGCCATCTCCTCGCCAGCCCGGTGATCCGCAAGGTCAGCTTCACCGGCTCGACCGCGGTCGGCAAGCATCTGATGAAGCTCGCCGCCGATGGGGTGAAGCGCATCACGATGGAACTCGGCGGCCATGCCCCCGTGCTGATATTCGACGATTGCGACCTCGAAGCGACGCTCGACAAGGTCGTGTGGCAGAAGTTCCGCAACGCCGGACAGGTCTGCATCTCGCCGACGCGCTTCTATGTCCAGCAGGGCATTTACGATGCCTTCGTCAAGGGTTTTGCCGAGCGCACCCAAAAGGTGAAGATCGGCAGTGGGCTCGACGCCGAAACGCAGATGGGCCCGCTCGCCAACGCGCGGCGCATCCCCGCGCTCGAAGCGCTGGTCGCCGATGCGAAGGCGAAGGGCGCGCGCGTCATCGCGGGCGGCGAGGCGACGGGCAACGGCTATTTCTTCCAGCCGACCGCGATTGCCGACGTGCCGGTCGAGGCCGATGCGATGAACAATGAACCCTTCGGCCCGATGGCGCTGATCCGCCCGTTCGGCAGCGAGGACGAGGCGCTCGAACAGGCGAACCGGCTGCCCTACGGCCTCGCCGCCTTCGCCTTCACCGAGAACGGCCGGCGGATCAACCGCATCGTCGACACGATCGAAAGCGGCATGGTCGGGGTGAACAGCTTCGTGATTTCGGCACTCGACACGCCGTTCGGCGGGATAAAGGAATCGGGCTTCGGCAGCGAGAGCGGGCCCGAGGGGCTCGACGGCTATCTCGTCACCAAGGCGGTGCATATTTACTGACGCCCAATCCTCCCTGTGGCGAAGCCATGGGGAGGGGGACCGCTCGCGAAGCGAGTGGTGGAGGGGCCGCCACGGCAGTGCTTTGGTCCCTCCGTCAGCGCTTCGCGCTGCCACCTCCCCATCGTTACGCGACAGGAAGGATTTTCAATCCCGCTCCAGCGCCACGAAATCGCGGCCCATCGGTGTAAGGTGCGCGCCGCCATCGACGAAGATCGTCTGCCCGGTCACCGCCTCGGCGCGCGCCAGATAGACGACCGCATCGGCGATTTGCGCCGGCGTCGGCAACGCGCGGAGTGGCATCCGCTTTGCCAGCCGTTCGACCTGCGCTGCCGAATAATCCTCGGTCGCCAGCGTCAGCCCCGGCGCGACGGCGTTGACGCGCGCGCAGTTCCCGAACGCGACCGCCAGCGTCGCCGTCGCCTGCCATAGCGCCGATTTCGACAGGCTGTAGGCGATCTGGTCGGGCACCGGATGCGCGACGCGCTGATCGACGATATTGACGATCGCGGGGCGCTGGCCCTCGCTGACGGCGACGAGCGTCTTCGCCAGCATCACCGGCGCGGACAGGTTGACCTGCATCATTTCGGCGAGCGCGGCAGCGGACAAATCCTGCCACGCGCCCTCGGCAAACAGCGCGGCATTGTTGACGAGCAGGTCGGGCGCGCGCCCGAATTTCTCGATCACCGCGGGGACCAGCGCGGCGACCGCCGCCGGATCGGCGAGGTCGGCGGCGAAGCGGTGGCTGATCGCGCCGGTCTCGGCGAGTGCGTCCGCCAGCACCGGGTCGGCCTCGCCCGGACTGCGCTTGTGGATCGCCAGCGCATAGCCTTCGCGGGCGAGGCGAGCAGAAATCGCGGCGCCGACGCGGTGGAGCCCACCCGTCACCAGCGCCAGCTTCTGCGTCATTTCCGCGACCGCCGCATGGTAATGCCGATCTGCTCGCCCTCCTCGGCGATGGCGAGCTTGACGATCTTCACCTCGACCTCCTCGACCTTCTCGTCCTGCAGGAAGAGCGTGTCGATGATATGGTCGGCGACGCTTTCGATCAGCACGAAATGCACATCCTTCGGGATGCCCTCGGTCGCCGCGAATTTGAGGTGCATATAGTTCTTCGAGCGGCTGAGCGGCGTGGTCGGATCGTAATGATCCGCCATCGCCAGCTTCGCGCGCACCGAGATGCGCAGCGGCTGCGGCAAATGCGTCTCTTCGGAATAGATGCCGGTGAGCACCTGGGCGGTCAGCCCGTCCACCTCCAGCCACAATGTATCGGTCACAAGAAAATCCTGTCGAACGAGCGCGACATTCGGCTTTCCATCGCCGTGCCGCACCCCTAAAGCGCCGCCGCATTAGCGAAAGGGTGCGCGTTGGTCGAGTTACTTCCATTGTCGAATATCGAGCCGCAGGCGGTCGAGGCGCTCCTCGACGCCGCTTTCGGAACGGATCGCTTTGGACGAACCGCCTATCGCATCCGCGAAGGCGTGGATGCGGTGCCGTCGCTCAGCTTCGCGGCGGTCGTGGACGGCGTGTTGATCGGCACGATCCAGTGCTGGCCGGTCGCGCACCGCGCCGCCGATGGTACCGCGACGCCGCTGGTCATGGTCGGTCCCGTCGCGGTGCGTCCCGAGGTCCAGCGCGGCGGACATGGCCGCATGCTGATGACGCATATGCTGGACGCCGCCGAAACCGGCGCTGACGGCGCGCTGATGATGATCGGCGATCCCGAATATTACGGTCGCTTTTTCGGCTTCGACGCCGATGCCACGGGCGAATGGGAATTGCCCGGCCCGTTCGAGAAACGCCGCCTGCTCGCGCGCGCGGTGAACGGGCACGACCTGCCGGCGGGTGCGGGGATGATCGGTCCGCGCTGAGTTCCTCCCGCTCGATGGGGAGAGGCACTATCACCCGCATCCACTTCGCCTAAGCCGCCTCGCGACCAAAGCCGCATACCCTTCTCCCATCAAGGGAGAAGGTCGATTGGACTGACTCGACTTGCACAGCGCGCCCTTCCGCCTATGTCGGATAGATGGTTAGCCCCGTCCCCCCGGTTCCCAAGGATTTTTCGCAGCTCTCGCTCGCCGAGACCGTCGAACTGCTCGCCGCGCGCCAGTTGCCGCCGGTAGAGCAATGGCATCCCGAACGAACCGGCGATAGCGCGATGGAAATCCGCGCCGACGGCAGCTGGTATCATGAAGGCGGGCGGATCAACCGGCCTGCGATGGTCCGGATCTTCTCGACGATTCTGCGCCGCGAACCCGACGGCAGCCACGCGCTCGTGACGCCTGCGGAGAAGTTGGGCATTGCCGTCGAAGACATGCCGTTCCGCGCGGTCGAGATGAAGAGCGAAGGCGACGGCGCGGCGCGCAAGCTCGTTTTTCGCCTCGACACCGACGATCTGGTGATCGCCGGCGCAGACCATCCGCTCAGCTTCGGCAACGACGCCGAGAATCCCGACCCGCGGCTGCACGTGCGCGGTGCGATCGGCAACGGGCTCGAAGCGCGGATCGACCGCGCGCTTTATTACGAGATCGTCGAGATGGCGCTCGCCGAGGGAATGGAGAGGCCCGCGATCTGGTCGAACGGCATGTGCTTCCCGCTGGTGGACGCCTGATGCTGTCCGAAAAGTTGCGCGACGCGCTCGACAATCTGCTTCCCGATGCGGGCGAGGATGAGGCCTATCTTGGCACCCCGACATTGCGCGATGCCGCGGTGCTTATCGCGTTCACCGATCGGCCCGATCCCGGCGTCATCCTGACCCAGCGCCCGCAATGGCTGCGCAGCCACGCCGGGCAGGTCGCCTTCCCCGGGGGCAAGATCGATCCGGGCGATCGCGATGCGATCGACGCGGCGCTGCGCGAGGCGGAAGAGGAAATCGGCCTCAGCCGCCGTGACGTGATGATCGCTGGCGCGACCGAGCCCTATCGATCGGGCAGCGGCTATATCATCACCCCGGTGCTCGGCGTCATCCCGCCCGACCTGCCGCTCGATCCCAACCCCGACGAGGTCGAGGACTGGTTCGAGGTGCCGCTCGACATATTGTTCGACCCCGACAATTATGCGCGCCAGCATGCCAATTGGCAGGGGCACGACCGCCATTATTATGACATGGACTGGCAGGGGCGGCGGATCTGGGGCGTGACGGCGGGAATCATCATCAATCTGGCGCGGCGTCTGCCCGCGGGATGGCATCGGTGACGGTGCTCCCCGATGCCGAATGGCGCGAGCGTCCGGGGCTCCGCCGGATCGTTGCGGCGCTGACCGCCGATGGCGGCGCGGTCAAGGCGGTCGGCGGTGCGGTGCGCGACACTTTGCTTGGCCTGCCCGTCGCCGACATCGATCTCGCGACCCCGCTCTTGCCGGAGGAGGTCACGCGGCGGCTCGAGGCCGCCGATATCAAGGTCATTCCGACGGGCATCGTGCACGGCACCGTCACCGCGATCGCCAGCGGCGACCATCACGAGATCACCACGCTGCGCCGCGATGTCGAAACCGACGGCCGCCGCGCGACGGTCGCCTTCGCCGAGGACTGGCGCGACGACGCCGCGCGCCGCGATTTCACGATCAACGCGCTCTACGCCGATCCCGATACGGGAGTGATCGACGACTGGTTCGGCGGGCTGGCCGACCTCGACGCGGGGCGGGTGGCCTTTATCGGCGACGCGGCGATGCGCATCGCCGAGGACCATCTGCGCATCCTGCGCTTCTATCGCTTTGCGGCGCGTTTCGGGCGCGGCAACCTCGACCCTGCCAGCCACGCCGCGGTGGTGACCGCGCGCCAGTCGCTGAAAAGCCTTTCGCGCGAGCGCATCGCCGACGAGCTGCTCAAGATCCTCGCGCTGCCCGACCCGCGCGCGATCGTCCGCCAAATGGCGGCGGACGGTATTTTCGAAGTGCTCCTCCCCGAACTCGATGCGGGCTTTGCCGCCGCGCTCGACCGGCTCGCGACGAACGAACGAACGGCCGCTGCATCCATCGCGCCGCTCCGCCGTCTCGCGGCGCTGCTGCCCGCCGATGCCGCGGTCGCCGAAACGGTCGCGAGCCGGCTCCGCCTCTCGACGCGGCAGCGCAAGCATCTGATGGCACTCGGCGGGAATCGCGTCGACGTCGCGCGCCCGATCCGCCAGCTTGCGCACGCGATCGGCATCGAGGCCGCGCGCGACGTCCACCTGCTCGCCGGCGACCCCGCCGCGGTCGCGGCGCTGGCGGACTGGCAACTTCCCCAACTGCCGCTGAAAGGCGGCGACATCGTCGCGCGCGGCATCGCCGCTGGCCCCGAAGTCGCACGCATTCTGAAAGCGGTAGAGGCCCAATGGGTGGCGGAGGATTTCCCCGGCGCGGCGCGCGTCGGCGAGCTCGTCGATCAGAAGATCGGTCGCACCAGCGACTGACGCCAATAGTCGAGCGCGGATTTGCTATCCATCGGCCGCGCGAACAGGAAACCCTGTCCGAAATCGCAGCCCAGCGCCGACAGCAGCCGCGCCTGGTCGGTGGTCTCGACCCCTTCGGCGGTCGTCTTCATCCCCAGCACTTCGGCGAGGCTCTGGATCGTACGGACGATCGCCACCTTGTCGCGGTCGTCGACCATATGCTCGACGAAGCTGCGGTCGATCTTGAGCACGTCGATCGGCAGGCGCTGAAGATAGGCGAGGTTCGAATAGCCGGTGCCGAAATCGTCCATCGCGACGCGTGCGTCGAGCGCCTTCAGCTCGCTCAGCACCGACAGCGCGAGGTCGGGATCGCCGATGATCGCGCTTTCGGTGAGTTCGATCATCAGCCGCTCGCCGCCGATCCGGTGTTTTTCGAGCGCCTGGCGGACGACCCCGGCGACATCGTCGCGGACCAGCTGGATCGCCGAGACATTGACCGAGAAATAGGCGTCGACGACCTTGCCGCCGTTCTGCTTGTCCCATTCGGCGAGCACCGCCGCCGCCTTGCCGATCGCCCATTGGCCGAGCGGGACGATCAGTCCCGAATCCTCGGCGATCGGGATGAATTCGGTGGGCGAGACTGCATGGCCGCTGCTGGTGTCCCAGCGCGCGAGCGCCTCGAACCCGGCAACCCGGCCGCTCGACAATTCGATCAGCGGCTGGAAGGCAAGGTGGAGCCGGTCTTCCTCGATGGCGTTGCGAAGCTCGGTCTCGAGCCCGAAACGATTGTCCGACAGCATCGCGGCTTCGGGTTCATAGATTTCGATGCGGTCGGTTTGCTTCGCGCGCTTGAGCGCGATCTGCGCGTGACGGATCTGGTCCGCGATATCGGTGTCAATCGCCGGCTGGATCGCGCAGCCGAGCGCGCAATCGACGCTGACCTTGAGTTCGCCGATGCGGAACGGATGATCGAAGCAGCCGCGGATGCGCCGCGCCATTTCGCGCACGTCGGCGCGGCCGCCCGCGATGCGCGTCGAAATGGCGAATTCGTCGCCGCCGGTGCGCGCCAGGATATCGCCGCTACGCAGGCTCGATTTCAGGCGGCGCGCCACGGTGATGATCAACTCGTCGCCCGCCATGGGGCCGATATGTTCGTTGATCCGCGAAAAGCGCGCGAGGTCGAGCAGCAGGATCGCATGGTCGCCGCCCGCCCCTTCAGCGCGGGTGCGCTGTTCGACCAGTTCCTCGAACCCGGCGCGGTTGGGAAGCCCGGTCAGGCTGTCGGATACGAGTTCGCGGCGCAGATTGCGCTCGGTCATCATCTCCTGCGTCCGGTCGATCAGCGTCAGCAGGAACAGCCCGTCGTCGCCCGATTCGGTGGGCAGCGGTCCGATCGACCCGCGCAGGTCGCGCGCCGCGGGCCCCTCGCCAAGTTGGCAGGAGAATTCCTGCGATTCCTCGGGATATTGGGAGGCCCACTCGATCGCGCGCAGCAATTCGATCGGCGCGTCGGCGCCGACGGGTGACAGGCTCAGCCGATCAAAGGCGGCGTTGCTTGCGTGAAGCCGGAAATTGCCGCGCGCCATCGGTCTGATCAGCGCGGCCGGTACAGGGAGCGCGTCGATCCAGCCGACGAACAATAAAGGCCGGTCTTCGCCGGTTCTATCGATAGGCATAACAGCGGGTTTTGTGCGACCTTTCCCCATTACCCAATGCCTAGGTCATGGGAAGTAAAGAAGGGATTTACGGCTACATCGAAATGAGGTCAGCCGAAGCGATTGTTGCGGGGGAATCCCGTCGGTGGCATCCGGCCGGCCGCGCCGCGCGCGACGCGCCAGGGGACAAGGTCGGTTTCGGTGCGCGTGCGGCCGGTGTCGCCGCCCATCGCCCAGCTCAAGCCCTCGGCAAAGATGAAGCTGACCGCGTCGGACAGGCCGCCGTCGCGATAGCGTTGCAGCATCACGCCCTGGCCGCGCGCCATGACCGGAACCTCGGCGAGCGGGAAGACGACGAGCTTGCGATTCTCTCCGACCGCCGCGACGCTGTCGTCATCGGCGCCGATCGACCGGACGACGGCGAGCGCCGCCTTGGGTTTCAGGTTGACGACATTGCGGCCCTTCCGCGTTTCGGCGACCACTTCGGCCATCTGCGCGACGAAGCCGTGGCCGCTCGTCGAGGCGAGCAGCAAACGGCCTTCGTTCGTCGCGGGAATCAGTGCGACGATCCGCGCCTCGGGATCGATATCGACCATCAGGCGCAGCGGCTCGCCGAACCCGCGCCCGCCGGGCAATTTATCGGCGCCGACGGTGAAGAAGCGCCCGTCGCTCGCGGCGATCAGCAGCTTGTCGGTCGTCTGCGCGTGCGCGGCGAACAGCAGCTCGTCGCCTTCCTTGAACTTGAACTCGCCCCACTGACCCTCCGCGACATGGCCGCGCTGGGCGCGGATCCAGCCGCGTTTCGACAGGATCACCGTCACCGGCTCCTTCTCGATCATCGCGTCGAGCGGGATTTCGCGCGTCGGAGCGGCTTCGGCGATCGTCGTGCGCCGCGCGCCGAGCAATGTGTCGAGCCCATAGACGTCGCGCAGCTTCTCGAGGTCCTTGCGCAGCCGCGTCTTCTGCCGCGCCGGGCTTTCGACGAGCTTCGCCAGCTCCTCGCGCTCGGCGGTGAGGTCGGACTGCTCGCGCTTGAGTTCCATTTCCTCGAGCCTGCGAAGCGAGCGCAGGCGCATGTTGAGGATCGCCTCGGCCTGCCGGTCGGTCAGGACGAACTCCGCGATCATCACCGGCTTGGGTTCGTCCTCGGTGCGGATGATCTCGATGATCCGGTCGAGGTTCAAAAAGGCGATGATATAGCCCGCGACCAGCTCGAGCCGGTCGTCGATCTTGCTGATGCGGTGCTGCGCGCGGCGCACGAGGACGATGATCTGGTGCTGCAGCCATTCGGTGAGTAGCTGTTTGAGCCCCATCACCTTCGGCGTGCGCGTCGCGTCGAGGACGTTGAGGTTGAGCGCGAAACGGCTCTCGAGCTCGGTGAGCCGGAACAGGCTGTCCTTCAGCACATCGGGATCGACATTGCGGCTCTTGGGTTCGAGCACGATGCGCAGATCTTCGGCGCTTTCGTCGCGGACATCCTCCAGAATCGGCAATTTCTTGTCGGCGATCAGCTGCGCGATCTGCTCGATCAGCTTGCCCTTGGCGACCCCGTACGGGATTTCGCTGATGACGAGATGCCAGGTGCCGCCCGACAATTTCTCGATGCCGCTGTCTTCCCAGTCGCCGTCGGCCGTCTTGCCGGTCGAGAAGCGCGCGCGGACGCGGAAACCGCCGCGTCCGGTTTCATAGGCGTGCGCGATCGTCTCGGCGCTGTCGACGACGATGCCGCCGGTCGGGAAATCGGGTCCCTTCACATGGTCGAGCAGTTCCGACAGCTCGGCATTCGGCTTCTCGATCAGCAGCAGCGCGGCGCCGATGACCTCGGCGGCATTGTGCGGCGGGATGTTTGTCGCCATGCCGACCGCGATCCCGCTCGCGCCGTTGGCAAGCAGGTTGGGGAACAGCCCCGGCATGATCTCGGGCTCTTCGTCTTCGCCGTTATAGGTCGGGCGGAAATCGACCGTGCCCTCGTCGAGTCCCTGCATCAGGTCGACCGCCACGCGCGTCAGCCGCGCCTCGGTATAGCGGTAGGCCGCGGCATTATCGCCGTCGATATTGCCGAAATTGCCCTGGCCGTCGACGAGCGGGTAACGGAGCGAGAAATCCTGCGCGAGGCGGACCATCGCGTCATAGACCGCCGTGTCGCCGTGCGGGTGGAATTTGCCGATGACGTCGCCGACGACGCGCGCCGATTTCTTGTAGCCCTGCGACGGGTCGAGCCGCATCGCGCGCATCGCCCACAGCAGCCGGCGGTGGACGGGCTTCAGCCCGTCGCGCAGGTCGGGTAGCGACCGCGCAGTGATCGTCGACAGCGCATAGACGAGATAGCGTTCGGACAGCGCGCTGTCGAACGGGGTATCAATGCTGTCACCGGGCTGCGAGGGAGGAAGGTCGTCTGTCGTGCTGGCCATTGTTTGCAGCCGATAGCAAGGCTGGCGCGCCAAGGCAAAGGCTTGCGTCGACGCGGCGCGATTGGTCGGAAGAAGCTGTGGATCGCCAAAGTCCCCACAATGAAAAGGGCCCACCGGTCCGGCCGGTGAGCCCCTGGTCCTGGGAATATGCGGGCCGGTGCGACTGCGCTTCGAAAGCGTCCGGCCCGGGCTGTCCTATGGCGCGAGGATCGCGACGGCGAGGTACAGCAGCAGAGGCAGGCCGAAGCCCAACAGCGTCAGGGCGACAAAGGCGACGCGCGTCCACAAGACATCGATGCCGAACTGGTCCGCCATCCCGGCGCACACGCCGAAGATCATCCCGTTACGGCGATTCTTGCGAAAACCCTGGTTCATTTCTTTCCTTTCGATCCCGGCCTTCAGGCCGGCGTTTTTTGGGGGAGGCGGCTGGTCAGGCGACCAGCCCACCGAAGTGCGCAGCGTTCGGGCCGACAGCGGCGAGGAACATCAGCGAGCAGTAGAGCGAGGCAACCGCGGCGATCGCGTAGCTCTTGAACGATTCGACGTTGAAATGGGCCATGATATTTTCCTTCCTTGAACCTTCCATCCGGACCATCCGGTGGATGCCGACAGTATTGCAGGGACCGTGCCAATTTCATTCATTGGCGGTTAAGCGCGGTTTTTTGGTTCCCGAAATATTATTTCAGCGCAAAAAATGCGCCAGGATGGCAAAAATTCCCGTTCATCGGAAAATTTTCAATGACAGTTCTGGGCGCGACGGGCTGGCTTCGGCCGATGGGCTGCGGTAGGCGCGGCACAGGATGACGCTGACCCGCTTATCGCTGACCGATTTTCGCAATCATGCCGCTGCGGATATGGCCGCCGGGCCGGGGCTCGTCGCGCTGCATGGCGACAATGGCGCGGGCAAGACGAATATCCTGGAAGCGATCTCGCTGCTCGCGCCGGGGCGCGGACTGCGCCGCGCCGCGCTGGCGGACATGGTGCGCGACGGGGCGAGCGGGGGCTTCGCCGTTTTTGCCGAGGTCCAGGCGGGCGCCGACCTGCCCCCGGTCGCGCTGGGAACGGGGATGGAGCCCGCGCAGCCGGGGCGGCGGATCGTGCGCATCAACGGCGCCCCGGCCGCGGCGACGGCGCTGGGCGAATGGTTGGCGATATTGTGGCTGACCCCCGCGATGGACCGGCTGTTCGTCGAGACTGCGGGAAACCGGCGGCGCTTCCTCGACCGGCTCGTGCTCGCGCTCGACCCGCGCCACGCGCAGCACGGCAACCGCTATGAAGCGGCGCTGCGCGCGCGCGGCAAGCTGCTCGCCGACCCCGCCGGCGCCGACGGGCAATGGCTGGCGAGCCTCGAGGCGCAACTCGCCGAACATGGCGCGGCGATGGATGCGGCGCGGCAGGCAATGCTCGCGGGCCTGTCGGCCGAACTCGCGGGTCAGCCCGACGCGCCATTCGCGCGGCCGCTGCTGACGCTCGTCGATTCCGACGGAAAGGCGCGCGAGGCGCCGCACGCGGTCGATGCGCTGAAGGAGCTTTTCGCATCGCGCCGCCGGATCGATGCCGCGGCGGGCCGCGCGACCGCGGGGCCGCACCGCGACGATCTCTCCGCCATGCACGCCGCGACCGGCCGCGCGGCGGCGCGCTGCTCGACCGGCGAGCAAAAGGCGATGTTGCTCTCGCTCGTCCTCGCGCACAGCGACTGCGTCGCGCGCGCGCGCGGGCAGCGCCCGGTGCTGCTATTGGACGAAGTCGCCGCGCATCTCGACCCGCTGCGCCGCCGCGCGCTTTATGAGCGCCTTGCCGGGCAAGGGGGTCAGGCCTGGCTCACCGGGACCGAGGCGGCGCTGTTCGACGACATGCCCGGGCCGGTAACGCGCTTTCGCGTTGCGGGCGGGCGGATTACGGCGGGGTAGATATTTGCCTTCCGGCTGTTTTCGACCGGCGGCTGCCCGATTCATCATCGTCACCCCGGATTTGATCCGGGGTCCGTGCAGCGCCGGAGGATGATCCCGGATCAAGTCCGGGATTACGAGAATAGAGGAGCAGTTGCTTCCTCCTCCCGAAAGCGGCGGGCCGTCGATCAAAGAATCTCGCGCACCACATCCTGCGGACGGCACAGCCGCACGCCCTTGTCGGTTTCGACGATCGGGCGCTCGACATAAGCGGGGTTGGCGGCCATCGCGGCGATGATATCATCCTCGCTCGCATCCTTCAGGCCGCGCTCTTCGGCGTCGGTGCCGCGCAGCCGCAGCGCTTCGCGGGCGGCGAGGCCGGCGTCGCCGAACAGCTGGCGCAGCTTGTCGGCGCTGTAGGGATTTTTGAGATATTCGACGACGCTCAGCTCGACGCCCGGGGTTTCCTGAAGAATCGCCAGCGTCTTGCGCGATGTGCCGCACGCGGGGTTGTGCCAGATGGTCGCTTTCATGGGTTCGGCCCTAACGCAGCCTTACTGCCGCGTAAACGCGCTATTCATGGCATATATGGCACATCTTCCCGCATGAAGGGGAACCACCAGCTTGCCTTCGCGGCCGACACACGACTTATGCAAAGTCGAGGGAACGCCAAAGGCGGCCAATGCGGGGTTGGGTTGCAAGTGAATGAATTGATCGATCGCAGGAGACTGCTCGCCGGGATCGCGGGAGCGGGGGCGCTGGCCGCGGTTCCGACGCGTGCACAGCTTCCGAACTGGGTGCAGCAACCGGCCCTGCCCTTGCCGCCGCCCGTCGACTATCTCGCCGTGGCAAAGCGGCAGCTGGCGCTGCAGGCGCGCAATATCCCCCAGACCGATCGCGTCGGTGTCGTCGATTTCGGCCTGCCCTCGTCGCGCCCGCGCTTCGCACTGGTCGATATGGTCGCGGGCAAGGTCGACATGTTCCCGGTGACCCACGGGCGCGGCTCGGACCCGCAGCACGATGGCTGGCTCAAGAGCTTTTCGAGCCGCGTCGGCAGCCTCGCGACCTCGCGCGGCGCCTATCGCACCAGCGATTATTATTGGGGCGCCAACGGATCGTCGATGCGCCTCGCCGGGCTGGAACCCGACAATTATACCGCCGACCAGCGCGCGATCGTCGTGCATGGCGCCTGGTATGCGGACCCGGCGCTGATCGCGACGCAGGGCAAGCTCGGGCGCAGCGAGGGCTGCTTCGTCTTTGGCGAAGAACTGCTGCCGATGATTCTCTACAAGCTCGGGCCCGGCCGGCTGCTGTTCGCTGACCGGCTGAGCGCTCCCCCGCCGATGCCGACGCCCTTCCAGCTGCCGCCCGCCGACCCGCTGCCGGGAACGGAGAATTTGCGGCGCGCGAGCACGTTCAGCGGGACGCTCCCCACGACCGCGGATTAAGCGCAGCGTTGGCTTTGGGATGGGGAGCGGTCGATAGGCCGGTCCCTGCGCAAATATGGGCCGAAAGCGACTTCCGCTCAATAAATCCCGCTCGTCGCCGGCGTCGTCACGCGTGCGGCGGTGGGCACCGTCGGGACGACCGGCGGCGGCTCCGGCGCAATGACCGTCGCGGTCGGGCGACCGGGCTTGGCGAAGCTCGCCACCACCGGCGCGTCGCGGCCGTAGATGTCGGCGAGCTTCTTCACACCGCCCTTGCCGTCGGGAACCATGGTCCAATAAGCGACATAGACGGGGAAGGGCTGGTCGAAGCCGAAGCGCGTCGTCTTGCCGCTCGCGATCGCCTCGCCGAATTCCTCGGGGCTTTTTCCCGCGAACATCACCGCCATCAGGCCCGAGAAGTGCAGCGCGCGCTCGGTGCGGATGCAGCCGTGGCTGAACGCGCGTGCGGCGGCGTTGAAAGCGCCCTTCGAGGGGGTGTCGTGGAGGTAGATCGCATGCTCGTTGAGCATTTCCATCTTCATCACGCCGAGCGCATTGTTCGCCCCCGGCTGCTGCACCACCGACAGCGTCTTGCCGCTGCCCGTCCAGGTATAGCCCTGCGCACGCGCCGAGGCGGGGTTGCGCGCGATCGTCGCGCCGATGCCTTCGTTGATGATGCTGCGCGGCAGCGTCCAGGTCGGGTTGACGATGATGCCGGTCGCCATCGGATTGAGCTGCGGCGTCGGAGTCGAATTCTTGCCGACGACGGCCTTGTGCGTCGCGATGGTCGTGCCGCCATGGACGACGCGGGTCACATATTCGGGGACGTTGCTGACGACATAGCGGTCGCCGAGGCTGCGCGGCATCCAGCGCCAGCGTTCCATGTTGACGCGGATCGCATTGGCCTCGGCGGGCGTCTTCGCTGTCTTGAGCGACGCCTTGAGCGCCGCGAAATCGGGATGTACGGGATCAAGGCTCGCGAGCGTTTCGGACACCGTTCCGGCGCCCAGCGCGGCGGTGAGCAGCGACAGCAGGGGTTCGCTGTCGCCGTCGCTGTCGGTCATGAACCATTGCTTGCGCGCGGCGTTCGGCGTCCGGCCGTCGCGCAGGTGCGTCGCGAGCAGCAGGAAGCTGTCGGTTGCGGCCTTGTCGAGCGCCGCCTGATCGTCGCCGAGGATCGCCGCGGCGAGGCCGTCAGGATTGTAATCCCTGGCGAACAGGCCCTCGTCGCCGACCTTTTCGATGAAGCTCAAAAGCGCGGTCGCATTGTCCTCCGACCAGCTCGGCATGTCGATCCGCACCGCGACGACCGGCGCGTCATCCCTTACCTTGTCGGGCTGGAGGATGACCGAATCCTCCTTCACCTCGGTTTGCGCGAAGGCAGGGGCCGCGAACAGGGTCAGCGGGAGGAGGAGAACCGCAGCGGGACGCGCGGAAAAGGAAGCGTTTTTGGCCATGGTCAAAGCCCATAGCCAAAAAGAAGGGCTAGCGAAAGTGAAGCGCCGCACAGCTCGGCGCAGTTGTTCAAAGGGGGGTCAGGCCGCGCCGCCCTCATCCTCCCGCGCCAGCCATTCCTCGAGCCACTTGATCGTATAATCGCCGTGGATGACGTCGGGGTCGGCCAGCAAGGCCTGGTGAAGCGGAATGTTGGTCTTGATCCCGCCGATCACCATCTCGTCGAGCGCGCGGCGCATCCGCATCATGCAGCTTTCGCGGCTGCGGCCATAGACGATCAGCTTGCCGATCATGCTGTCATAATAGGGCGGGATTGAATAGCCGGCGTAAAGCCCGCTATCGACGCGGACGTGCATGCCGCCCGCGGCGTGATAGCTCGTCACCTTGCCCGGCGAGGGCATGAAGGTGCGTGGATCCTCGGCATTGATGCGGCATTCGATCGAATGGCCGCGGAATTCGAGGTCTTCCTGTTTGACCGACAGGCCCGCGCCGCCCGCGATGCGGATCTGTTCGCGGACGAGGTCGAAGCCGGTGATCATTTCGGTCACCGGATGCTCGACCTGGATACGCGTGTTCATCTCGATGAAGAAGAATTCGCCATTTTCCCACAGGAATTCGATCGTGCCCGCGCCGCGATAGCTCATCGCGGCCATCGCGTCGGCGCAGACCTTTCCCATGCGCGCGCGTTCTTCGGCCGAGATGATCGGCGAAGGCGCTTCCTCGAGCACCTTCTGGTGGCGGCGCTGCAGCGAGCAGTCGCGCTCGCCGAGGTGGATCGCATGGCCCTTGCCGTCGCCGAAGACCTGGAATTCGATGTGGCGCGGATTGCCGAGATATTTTTCCATATAGACGGTCGGATCGCCAAAGGCGGCCGCCGCTTCGCTCGACGCCTGGCCCATCAGACTTTCGAGGCTGCCCTCGTCGGGGACGACCTTCATGCCGCGCCCGCCGCCGCCCGAGGCGGCCTTTATCAGCACCGGATAGCCGATTTCCTTCGCGAGCTTCTTGGTTTCCTCGCTGAAGGTGACGGCGCCCGGCGAGCCCGGAACGACGGGAAGACCCAGCGCGACCGCGGTGCGCTTCGCCTCGACCTTGTCGCCCATCGTGCGGATATGCTCGGGCTTCGGCCCGACGAAGATCATGTCATGCGCTTCGATAATCTCGGCGAAGCGCTCGTTCTCGGACAGGAAGCCATAGCCCGGATGGATCGCGTCGGCGCCGGTGATCTCGGCTGCCGAGATGATCGCGGGGATATTGAGATAGCTGTCCTTTGCCGCGGGCGGCCCGATGCACACCGCCTCGTCGGCGAGGCGGACGTGCATCGCGTCGGTGTCGGCGGTCGAGTGGACCGCGACCGTCTTGATGCCCATTTCGTGGCACGCGCGATGGATGCGCAGCGCGATCTCGCCGCGGTTGGCGATCAGGAGCTTTTCAATGGCCATCGTCGATTCAGCCGATGGTGAACAGCGGCTGGTCGAACTCGACCGGCTGACTGTTCTCGACATGCACGGCCTTGAGCGTTCCCGCGGCGGTCGCGGTGATCGGGTTCATCACCTTCATCGCCTCGATGATCAGGATCGTGTCGCCCGCCTTCACCGCCGAGCCGACCGCCGCGAAATTGGGCGCGCCGGGTTCGGGCGCGAGATAGACGGTGCCGACCATCGGCGACTTAACCGCGTCGGCGAAATTGTCGGCGGCGGGGGCTGCTGTGGCGGCGGCAGCCGGAGCCGCGGGGGTTGCTGCGGCAGGCGCGGCGACCGGCGCGGGTGCATAGTGGGTGGGGGCGGCGGCGGTCAGCGTGCGCGCGACGCGAACCTTGCGGTCGCCGTCCTCGACTTCGATTTCGGAAAGCTGCGTATCGTCGAGCAGTTCGGCGAGTGCGCGCACGAACGCCGGATCGATGTTGATGCCATTGTCTTTATGGTCACCCATGAGAATTTTTCCTGCTGTTGCGGCGTCGTCGTTTCAACGCCCGGACCCCGATTTTTGATGCGCCCCCTTTGTCAGAGACGGGCGGCGGCGTCCAGCGCCAGCGTATAGCTGTTCGCGCCATGCCCCGCAAAATGCGCGACAGCGGCCATGCCGACATAGCTGATGTGGCGAAACGGCTCGCGCTGCATCGGGTCGGACAGATGGACCTCGATCACCGGCACCTTGATCGATTTGATCGCGTCGTGGATCGCGATCGATGTATGCGTATAGCCCCCGGCGTTGAGCAAAACGGCCTTCGCGCCCGCCACATAGGCTTCGTGCAGCCAGTCGATCAGCACGCCTTCATGGTTCGTCTGCCGGCATTCGAGCCTGATTCCCAGCCCTTCCGCCTGCGTTTCCAGTCGCGCGTGAATATCGTTCAGCGTGTCGTGGCCATAGATCTCGGGCTCGCGCGTGCCGAGCAGGTTGAGATTGGGGCCAGAGAGGACAAAGACGGTCGGAAGGTCGGGCAAGGGGCGGTCTTTCGGTTGCGACGTTGCGGGCTCCCCCTATATGGGCTGCTCGGCAAAAGGCAAAGCAAGGCGGATTTCACGTGATCTCGGTCATCCTCAACGGCGAACCGCGGCAGGTGCGCGAAGGCAGCATCGCCGACCTCGTCGCCTCGCTCGGCCTCGACGTGAAGAAGGTCGCGGTCGAACGCAATCGCGCGATCGTGCCGCGATCGACGCTCGCCGACGTCGCACTCGCCGAGGGCGATGCGCTGGAAATCGTTCATTTCGTAGGAGGCGGTTGAGTTGTCAGCAGACCAGTGGAGCGTTGCCGGCCGGACATTTACGTCGCGGCTGATCGTCGGCACCGGCAAATACAAGGATTTCGAACAGAACGCCGCGGCGGTCGAAGCGTCGGGGGCCGAGATCGTCACCGTCGCGGTTCGCCGCGTCAACGTCTCCGACCCCACGGCGCCGATGCTGACCGACTTTATCGATCCGAAGAAGATCACCTACCTGCCGAACACCGCGGGCTGCTTCAATGCCGACGATGCGATCCGCACGCTGCGGCTGGCGCGCGAGGCGGGGGGCTGGGACCTCGTGAAGCTCGAGGTGCTGGGCGAGGCGAAAACGCTCTATCCGAATATGCGCGAGACGCTCGAGGCGACCGAGGTGCTCGCGAAAGAGGGCTTCCTGCCGATGGTCTATTGCGTCGACGATCCGATCGCGGCGAAGCAGCTCGAGGATGCGGGCGCGGTCGCGATCATGCCGCTGGGCGCCCCCATTGGATCGGGGCTGGGCATCCAGAACCGCGTCACGATCCGCCTGATCGTCGAAGGCGCGTCGGTCCCGGTGCTCGTCGATGCGGGCGTCGGCACCGCGAGCGACGCTGCGGTCGCGATGGAGCTCGGCTGCGACGGCGTGCTGATGAACACCGCGATCGCCGAGGCGAAGGACCCGGTTCGCATGGCGCGCGCGATGCGCCAGGCGGTCGAGGCGGGACGCGACGCCTATCTGGCGGGGCGCATGGGCCTCAGGCGCTATGCCGACCCTTCGAGCCCGCTGGCGGGATTGATCTAAGGCAGAAGGCGGCCGGAAGGCGCCATCCTTCTCCCCTCCCGCTTGCGGGAGGGGAAAATCAGTTCGTGGCCTCAGCGTCCGCTTCCCACCCCAAAACCGACGCCCATGCCAGCTTGCTTACCCCATGATGAAGGCGTTCAATTTGTTGCCGTCGGGATCGCGGAAATAGCCGGCGTAGAAACCCTCGCCGCGCGGTCCCGGCGGGCCTTCGCAGCTGCCGCCGTTCGCCAGCGCAATGTCGTAGAGGCGCTGGACCTGCTCCTTGTCTTTCGCCTCGAGCGCCACCATCACGCCATTGCCCACGGTCGCGGGATTGCCGTCGAACGGCTTGGTCAGGCCGATGCCGGCGCCGCCGCCCGGCTTGCCCCATGCTATGAAGCCGTCGAATTCCATCATCCGCGGCGTATCCAGCTCGGCGGCGATCGCATCGTAAAATACCGCCGCTTTCGCCAGATCCCGCGTCCCCAGCGTCACATAACCGATCATCATCCATCTCCCGACTCGCAGAGATGAACATAATAGGAACAAAATAGATCGAAGCAAAGAAAAAGGGCGTCGGACACATGGCCCGACGCCCCTTTCGTCGACGCGGCGGGCGCGCCTATTTGATGCGGATCGCGATAAAGGCCGAGGGCCCCCCACGACGCAGGATTTCGAGCAGCACCGCGTCGCGGCCCGCCTTCTTCGCATCGTTCACGACCTTCGCCAGCGCCTCGCTCGACGTCACCGGTGTGCGGTTCGCGGTCAGGATCGCGTCGCCGCGGCGCAGACCTTTGCGCCCCGCGTCGCTGTTGCCCGACACCGCGCCGATCACGAGTCCCTTGCTGTTCGCCTCGATGCCGACGGCGCGCGCGATGTCCGGGGTCAGCGGCTGCACCGCCATGCCGAGGCTGTTCTGGATCGTCTCGTCATGCGCGCCCGACGGATCCTCGGGCATCGTCTGTTCTTCCTCGGGGTCGAAATTCGCGCCCGCGAGTTCGTCTTCGGGCGGGCGCGTGCCGACAACGGCATTCAGCGTCATCGTCTTGCCGTCGCGCACGACCTCGAGCGGGATGCGCGTGCCCGGTTTGGTGTTGGCGACGATATACGACAGCGTCTGTTGCGGCGTCACATCCTTGCCGTTGACCTTCAGCACGACGTCGCCGCGCTTCAGCCCCGCCTTCTCGCCGGCTTCGCCCGGTTCGACGCGCTGGATGAATTCGCCGCGATCCTTGGGCAGGCCGAGCGCCGAGGCGAAATCCTCGGTTACCGGCGCGATGCCGATGCCCAGATAGCCGCGCTGCGGGGCTTCGCCGGCGCGCAGCGCTTCGATCACCGGGATCGCAGCCTCGGCCGGAATCGCGAAGTTGACGCCGATGTTGGCACCGACGGGCGAGATCAGCATGTTGTTGATGCCGACGACATTGCCTTCCAGGTCGAACAGCGGGCCGCCCGAATTGCCGCGGTTGATCGCGGTATCGGTCTGGATATAGCGGTCATAGGCGCCGCCCTGGCCGATATTGCGCTGGACCGCCGAGATGATGCCCGCGGTCACGGTCGAACCGAGGCCGAGCGGGTTGCCGATCGCGACGACCCAGTCGCCGACGCGCGCCGGACTGCCGTCAGCAAATTTGACGAAGGGCATTCCGGTGGCATCGATCTTGAGCAACGCCAGATCGGACGCCGCATCGCGGCCGACGATCTTCGCCTTATATTCGCGCTGGTTGGTCAGCGTGACCGTGACTTCGTTCACCGCCTCGCCGCGCGGGCCGCCCGAAATGACGTGGTTGTTCGTGACGATATAGCCGTCGGCCGAGATCAGGAAGCCCGACCCGCCGCCCTGCTGTTCCTGCGTGATCGGCTCGCGCGTCCCGGCAAAGGGGTTGAGCCGGACGCCAAGCGTCACTTCCTGCTTGGTCGAGATGTTGACCACCGCGGGCTGCAACTGTTCGACCAGGTCGGCAAAGCTTTCGGGCGCGCCGGCGCGCGGCACGGCCCTCGCCATCTCGCTCTTTTCGTTCTGCGCGACCTGCGCCCCGACGGGGGACTGGGTGACCAGCGCCAGCGCGGTGCCACCCGCCAGCAAGGCCGAAGTGATGCCATAAACATAACGCACGATCGGAAATCCTCTTCGTTCTTTAAAAAAACTCAATAACCCCGGCTGCGGCGGTCTGCGTCGGGCTGGCTGAATGGTGTTTGAACATGAACGGACGCTGCAGGTTCCATTCATCGGTCGCCTGCTTGCCGCGAACGCGTCAACCGCCGCTGAAACGTTTCAGATATTCATTGTCGGGCGACATGATGATCGACGTTCCGCCTTGGTTGTTTTCACCCAGGAAGGTCTGCCGATAGCTCTGCATCGCGCGATAGAAATCATAGAATTCGGGGTCCTTGCCAAAGCTCGCGGCATAGATGCGCGCGGCTTCGCCGTCGGCGCTGCCGCGAATGATCTGCGCCTCCTTCTGCCCTTCGGCGCGGATCGAGATCGCCTCCTGCTGGCGCGCGGTGCGCATGCGGTTATAGGCCGCCTCCAGCGTGGCGCCTTCGGGCAGGTCGGCGCGCTTGATCCGCACGTCGATGATCTCGGCGCCATATTTCTGCGCCTCGCGGTTCAGCGCGACCTGGATATTGTCCATCACCGCGCCGCGTTCGGCCGACAGCAGGGTGGCGAAGGTCCGCTTGCCAAGCTCGTTGCGCAGCGACGAGCCGAGGATGGTCGCGAGTTGCTGCTGCAGCCGTTCCTCGGTGCGGATCGCGGTGTACATGCGCACGGGGTTGGTGATGCGGAGGCGCGCGAAGGCATCGACCTGCAGCCGCTGCTGGTCGGTCGAGAGCACCTGCTGGCGCTCCATGTTGATGCCCAGGATGCGCTTGTCGATCAGCTGGACCGAATCGGCGAACGGCATGGTGATCAACACTCCGGCGCCCGAACGCCCGAACTGCTCGCCCTTTTTATAGGCGTTCTTGGTTCCATAGATTTCGCCGACGCGCAGGATGACGGCCTGGCGATCCTCGGGAACGATCGTCACCGTCATCATCAGCACGACCAGCACCGCGACGATGCCGACGAGCAGGCGCACGGGGTTGCGGAAAAGCGAGCCGAACATCATTCGCCTCCCTTCGTCGCCGCTTCGGGTGCCTTGAGGCGCCTCTGCACTTCGTTGAGCGGCAGATAGGGCGTCACCCCGCGCGCTTCGATGATCGTCTTGTCGACGTTCGACAATACCGTCTCCATCGTTTCATAATAAAGGCGCTGGCGCGTCACTTCGGGTGCCAGCTCATATTGGGCGTAAATCTGGTCGAACGCCGACGTGTCGCCGCGCGCGCGTTCCAGCACCTGCTGCTGATAGGCGCGGGCAAGGTTGATTGCCGCTTCGCGCTCCTGCCGCGCCGCGGTGACTTCCTTGAACGCCTCGTCGACCTGGCTCGGCGGATCGGCCTGGCGGATGGCGATGCCCTGGATCGTGACGCCCGCGCGATATTCGTCGAGCAGCGCCTGCATGCGCCGCTGCACCTGCGCCTCGATCTCGACGCGGCCCGGACCGATCGCCTGCACGAGGTCGAAATTCGCGACCGTCGCGCGCATCGCGCTTTCGGCGACCTCGCGGATCGTGTCTTCGGGATTGGCGAGCTGGAAGAAGAAAAGTTCGGGGCTGCGAACCGACCAGCGGACCTCATAGGCAAGGTCGACGATGCTCTGGTCGCGGGTCAGCACGAAATTCTCGTCCGTCGCGTTGGGCGAGCCGATCGCCATCGTGCGGATCGCGCGGACGTCTTCCATCCGCACGCGCTCGATCGGTGCCGGCAGCGTGATCTTGAAACCGGGGCCCATGGTGCGCGAATAGCTGCCGAGGCGCGTCACTACGCCTTCCTTTTCGGGCGGGATGACGTGGATCATCGAAAAGCCCAGCACGATCACGACAAGGCCGAGGATCGCCCATTTCCAGACCTTCGCCGACTCGCCGAAGTCGAAACCGCCGCCGCCGCCCGAGCCGCCGCCACCGAAACCACCGCGCCCCTTGCGCAGCAGCTCGTCAAGCGCCGAGGGGCCGCGCGGCTTTTGCCCGCGCCGCTGGTCGGCGGGATCGGGCGTCACCCACGGGTTGCGCGGGCCCGGCTTCTTGCCGTCGTCGCCGTCTTTGGGACCGCTCCCCCACGGGCTGTTCGCCATCTGGCTGATCTGTTGAAGAAATTGCCGCAATCCCCCCGGACCGCGGCCGGCCATGTTGGCTTCATTTTCGTTGCTCATGCTGCTTTTATAGGGGCGGCGGGCGCGATTAACAGGGGGTGCGCGCGAAAATGGCTGGCAAACGTGCCGATCATGCCTATCTGCCGCGGACATGACCGAACATAGCGCAGAACTCGCCCGCCTGACCGCCGCCGCCGCCGACCTTAGCGAAGGTCGTTCCTCCGGTCTGCGATTGCTCGACGACTCGGGCCTGCTCGCGGTGGTGCTCGACGTCTCCGGATTGGCGGTCGAGGAACGGGGGCCGCTCGAAGACAGGCTGCGTGCCGGCCTCCTTGCTGAACCCGGTGTGCGCGAGGTGCGCATCGCGATGACCGCCGAGAAAAAGGCGCTGACGATCATCGCGGTCGGCAGCGGCAAGGGCGGGGTCGGCAAATCGACGCTCGCCGCGAACCTCGCCGTCGCGCTCCACCGGCTGGGCGTCAAGGTCGGGCTGGTCGATGCCGATATCTACGGCCCGTCGCAGCCCCGGCTGATGGACAGCGAGGGCGTGAAGCCCGAATCGCGCGGATCGAAGCTGGTTCCCGTTCCCAACGCCTATGGCGTGCCGATGCTGTCGACCGGACAGATCGCGGCGCCCGGACAGGCGATCGCGTGGCGCGGCCCGATGGCGGGCAAGGCGCTCGAACAGCTTGTCGACGCGAGCTGGGGCGATATCGACACGCTCGTCGTCGACCTGCCTCCCGGCACCGGCGACGTCCAGCTGACGATGATCCAGCGGCACAAGCCCGCAGGCGCCGTCATCGTCTCGACCCCGCAGGACCTCGCGCTGATGGACGCGACGCGCGCGATCAGCCTGTTCGAACAGGCGGACGTGCCGATCATCGGGCTGGTCGAGAATATGGCGGGCTATGCCTGCCCGCATTGCGGCGAGGTCAGCGACCCGTTCGGCAGCGGCGGCGCAGAGGCGGCGGCGGCGACGATGGGCCTCGACTTCCTCGGCCGCGTGCCCTTGTCGATGGGCATCCGCCTCGCCAGCGACGGCGGCGTGCCCCCGGCGGCGGGAACCGATCCGGCCGGTGAACCATTCCACGCGATAGCGGCGAAGGTCGCCGAATGGCTGGATGCACGAAAGGGCAAATGATGGCGATCAACGACGAAGGCGAGATCCGTGAGCTTTTGGGCCAGCCGCGCCGCATCGCCGTGGTAGGCGCTTCGCCCAACCCGGCGCGGCCGTCGAACGGTGTGCTCGCCTTCCTGATCGCGCAGGGGCACAATGTGATCGCGGTCAACCCCGGCCATGCTGGCAAGACCATCCACGGCGCGCCCGTCGTCGCGACGCTCGCCGATGTCGAGCCGCCCGCCGAAATCGTCGACATCTTCCGCAACAGCGAAGACGCGGGCTCCGCGGTCGACGAAGCGATCGTCCACGGTGCGAAGGCGGTGTGGATGCAGATGGGCGTCGTCAACGAAGCCGCCGCGAAGCGCGCCGCCGCCGCGGGGCTGGTGGTCGTGATGGACCGCTGTCCCAAGGTCGAGATTCCGCGTCTCGGCCTGCTGCGCTGAGGCGGCCACCGCTCGCGCCTTCAGGCGGCCGGATCGGAAAGCCTTTGCTTCGCCGACTCGCGCCGATTATCAGCATCGCCGATGGCGGGCATTCGCGACACTGTGGGGAAAGACAAATCGCGCCGGCCGCACGTCAGCCGGCGTCAGATGCTGATCGGCGCGACCGCCGCGGGCGGCCTTGCGATCGCGTGGAGCCTCTGGCCGCGCGATTATCAGCCGAACCTGACCGCCGCGCCCGACGAGCATGTCTTCAACGCCTTTCTGAAGATCGGCGACGACGGACATGTCAGCGCGGTCGTTCCGCAATGCGAAATGGGGCAGGGCGTCACGACGCTGCTGCCGCAGATCATGGCCGACGAGCTCGGTGCCGACTGGCGGACGATCGCGGTCGAAACCGCCCCGATCAGCCCGCTCTACGCCAATACGCTGCTCGTCGACGAGGATAGCGCGACCTTCACGCCGCGGTCGGGCGTCCCCGATTTCGTGTCCGACGTGCGCAGCTGGGCGCGCCGCGAGTGGGCGGTGCGCCACGCGGTGATGCTGACCGCGAACAGCTCGTCGGTGCGCATGTTCGAAGGCCCGTGCCGCGCCGCGGCGGCGCAGGCGCGCGCGCTCTTGATGATGGCTGCGGCCGAGCGGTGGGATGCCGACTGGCAGGAATGCGACACGCAGGACGGGTTCGTCATCCACGGCAAGAAAAGGCTGCGCTTTGGCGAGGTGGCAGCCGCGGCTGCGCTACTCGATCCGCCCGCCGAGCCCGTCTATCGCGCGCACAGCCCCGATCCGCTTTATGGCAAGGAGCTGACGCGGCTCGACCTGCCGGCAAAGATCGACGGGTCGGCCAATTATGCCGGCGACATCCGCCTGCCCGACATGGTCTTCGCCGCGATCCGGCAGGGGCCGCTTGGCGCGACGCGGCTCAAGAGCATCGATCGCAAGGCGGGCATGGCCGCGCCCGGCCTGCTGCATGTCGTCACGCACGACCGCTGGATCGCCACCGTCGCGCGCAACTGGTGGGCGGCGAACCGCGCCCTCGACCGCTTCGCTCCGGTGTTCGAAACCGAAGGCAAGCCGGTTTCGAGCGACGGCATCGACGCCGCGCTGAAGGCGGCGCTGAAAGACGACGGCTACCGCATCGCGAGCGAGGGCGACGTTGCCGGGGCGATGGACAGGCGAAAGCCGATCGCCGCCGAATATGCGGTCGCCCCGGCGCTCCACGCCGCCGTGGAAACGCGCACCGCGACCGCCGCCCCCGACCGCGACGGGCTGCGCCTCTGGGTCGCGACGCAGGCGCCCGCCCAGTGCCGCGACGCGGTAGCGCGCGCGACCGGCCTCGCGGCGGCGAACGTCACGCTATTCCCGATGATGGCGGGCGGATCGTTCGACGCCTGCCTCGATCACAGCGTCGCGGTTCAGGCGGCGATCGTCGCGGTGCAGATAAAGCGCCCGGTCCAGCTCGCCTGGTCGCGCGCCGAGGAGATCATGCGCCTGCCGCCGCGCGCGCCGGCCCGCGCGAAACTGACCGCGACGCTCAACGCCGCGGGCGGGATCGACGCGCTGGTGACGCGCATCGCGGTGCCCGCGACCAACCATGAGGTGCGCGCGCGGCTGTTCGAGAATATCCCCGCCGACGAGGCGCAGCGCGCCGCCGCGGGCCGCGCCGACGCCGCTGCGGTCGAAGGGGCGATGACCCGCTATGCGATCCCGCACCGGGCGGTCGATCATTGCCCCGCCGACATCGGGCTGCCCACGGGCCGCTGGCGCGGCAACGCCGACAGCTACACCGCATTTTTTACCGAGTGCTTCATCGACGAAATGGCGGCGCGGGCGGGAAGCGACGCGCTCTCCTATCGCATGGCGATGCTCGGCAATGCGCCGCTGCTCGCGCGCTGCCTGCTCACCGCGACCAGCCTCGGCGGCTGGGAGGGCGGCTTGTCGGGAAGCGCGCAGGGGCTCGCCTGCCACTCGATGCGCGGCAGCCATATCGCGCTGATGGCGACCGCGCGGCAGAGCGACCGGGGCCTTGAGGTCGAACAATTGGTCGCGGTCGTCGATGCCGGGCGGCTCGTCAACCCGGCGATTGCGCGCCAGCAGGTCGAAGGCGGGCTGATTTTCGGCCTCGCCGCCGCGGTCGGCGCGACGACCGATTATGAAGGCGGTGTTGCGACCGCGCGCAAACTCGGCCAGCTCGGCCTGCCGCGCCTGTCGCAGACCCCTCGGATACTCGTCGAATTCGTCGAGAGCGACCGCGAACCCGGCGGGCTCGGCGAGGTCGGCGTCCCCGTCGTCGCCCCCGCGCTCGCCAATGCGATGTTCGCCGCGACCGGGCGGCGTATCCGCCGCATCCCGCTGTCGGCGCATCCGCTGTGACCTTGCCGGCCGATCATCCCGCCGTCGCGGCACCGCGCGTCGGTGTGCTGCTCGTCAATCTCGGGACGCCCGACGCGCCCGACGCGCGCTCGGTTCGGCGCTATCTCGGCCAATTCCTGTCGGATCGCCGCGTCGTCGAGATCCCGCAAATCCTGTGGCAGCCGATCCTGCGCGGCATCATCCTTACCACCCGGCCGAAAAAATCGGCGCACGCCTATGCCCAGGTGTGGACCGACGAGGGATCGCCGCTCGCCGCGATCACGCGCGCGCAGAGCGCGGCCATGCAGCGCGCCTTGGGCGACGCTGCGGCGGTGGCTTATGCGATGCGTTATGGTCAGCCGGCGATCGGCCCGGCGATCGATACGCTGGTCGCAGCGGGATGCCGCCGGATATTGGTGGCGCCGCTCTATCCGCAATATTGCGCCGCCACGACCGCGACCGTGGTCGATGCGGTGGGCGATCATCTCAAGACGCTGCGCTGGCAACCCGCGCTGCGCTTCCTGCCGCCCTATCACGACGATCCCGCCTATCTGGAGGCGCTCAAGATGTCGGTCGAGTCGGGGCTCGCTGCGCTTGATTTCGTGCCGGATGTGCTTCTTGCGAGCTTCCACGGCATGCCCGAGCGCACATTGCAGCTGGGCGATCCCTATCATTGCCAGTGCCGCAAGACCGCGCGCATGCTTTCGGACATGCTCGGGCGCCCGGTCGAGGTCGCCTTCCAGTCGCGATTCGGGCGCGCCAAATGGCTCGAACCGGCAACCGACAGCCAGCTCGAAGCCTTTGGAAAGGCCGGCAAGAGCGTTGCCGTCTTCGCGCCGGGCTTCGCCGCCGACTGCCTCGAAACGCTGGAAGAACTCGCGATTCGCGGCAAACAGCAATTCGCCGACGCGGGGGGCGGGCATTTCGCCTATCTGCCCTGCCTCAACGCCGAAGCGCCCGGCGTGGCGATGATCGAGGCGCTGGTAAGGCGCGAACTCGCGGGGTGGCTCTGACTTTCCCGCATTTGCGGCGCTGCTTACCAACTGTTTAGGACCATGCGCTAACTTGATCCGGCGCGGCGCCAAAAGGGCGCAACCCCCGCGGCATATGGAGACGGTCGATGGACGAGATTCTGACGGCGGCATTGACGCTGGCGGGACTCACGCTGGTATTTGCCGGGATCGCCTATGCCGTCTGGCGATCGCGGCATCCGCGAGCAGCCACGGCGGCGCCCGGCCCCGCGCCCGCGGTGCGCGAATATCGCCTGCCGAAACTGTCGCGCCGGGTGAAGGACGAACCCGACGACGTAGAAATTTCCCCGTCGCGGCTGGCGCGGATCAGCCGCAAGGCGCCGCCCGACATGCCCGCTGAGGGCGAATATGACACCGTGCCCGACGCCGTTTCGCCGGCTGAATCCCGCGAACCCATCGGCGCCGATCTTCCGGCCGCGCCGCCCGTCGCCGTCGAAACGGCGCTCGAAACGATCGCGTCCGACGTCGAGGAAAAGGCGCATCGGACAGAGAGGGCCCATGATGCCGAAGCCATCGCGCTTCGTCTCCTTCCCCAGATTCCCCCGCGCGATGCGATTTCGACCAACAGCTGGCTCGGCGGCCGCCCGCGTCTCGGCGTGGGCATGGAATGGCCCAAAATCGACGGCCAGCCGGCGGACTTTTTGGCGCAGATCGATTGCGCCGCCCTGCCGCCCGAGCTGTGGGGCGGGCTGGGGCCGCGCGAGGGCGCGCTCGCCTTCTTCATCCATCGCCGCAAGCCCGAAGTGCGCGTCCTCCATCTTCGCGACACCGGCATTCCGTCCCAGCCCCCTTTCACACTCAACGATGCCGAAGGCTGGTTCGGCCCGCATGGCGGACTCGACCTCGGCGATCTCACCTCCTTCGCGGTCCGCGCCTTTCCCGAGTGGCCGGTCGATCTCGTCGCCGTTCGCGCGGGCGATGCCGATCCGCGCGGCGCCGCCGATGCCGATGCGATGGCCGGCGAAGGCCATGCCCGCAGCTATGACATTGCCGATCCCGCTTTCCACCCGTTCGACTGGGGCAGCATGACCGCGATGGTCGCGCTCCTCGAAATGCGGCTAAGCCAGCTCGAAAATGACGCGGGGACAGGCGCCAGCGACGATGGCGCTCCGGATTCCTGTGCCGCGCTCAACCGCGAAGCCTGCGAACGCGCGCGCGAAATCATCGCGATCGTCCACGACAGCGCGGCGCGCGACCCCTTTTCGCCGGGCGACGCGACCGCCGTGATGGCGGCGCTTCACGCCATCCGCTGGGCCAGGACGATTCGCACGATCGACCCCGAAAGCGGCGAGGAGCGGGCGGAGACGATCACGCTGCCGCTGACGACGCATCGCCCCGACGCCGATCTGTGGGTCCACGACTATCAGACGATCCTGTTCGACCGCGCCAAACATGCCTGGTGCGCCAACCCCGACAATCTGTCGGGGCCGGCGCGCGCCTTTTTCGAGCCCTGGTGGCGCGAGATGGCGGTGCGCGAGATCGCGGCGATGGGCGGCGAACCGCACCGTCGCCTTCGCGATGATGACGAAGACCGCGAGGCGGTCCTGCTCGACCTGCCGAGCAGCGGGCTGATGAGCCGGAAATTCGGCGACGGCGACAATCTGGTGGTGACGATCGACCGGGGCGACCTGGCGATCGGGGATTTTTCGAAGGTGCGGGCCCGGCTCGACAGCTAGGTCCTGACCCTGGGGCTCCGACCCTTCGCCCAGCTTCCCGAATAGCTTTGCGATTGACGTTCCGGTCAACTTGCAGCGCTTCGCCCCGCAGCCTAATCATGAAGCGATAACTCTGTGGGAGAGCTGGATTTATGACACGTATAGCAATCGTCACCGGGGGCAGCCGCGGCATCGGTGAAGCGATTTCGCTCAAGCTGAAGGAACAGGGCGTCACGGTCGTTGCCAACTATGCCGGCAACGATGAAAAGGCGCGCGAATTCACCGACCGGACCGGCATCGCCGCGCTGAAATGGGACGTCGGCGACCATCAGGCGTGCCTCGACAATTGCGCCCGCATCGCCGAAGAATTCGGACCCGTCGACATCGTCGTCAACAACGCCGGCATCACCCGCGACGGCACGCTCGCACGGATGAGCTATGACGATTGGGACGATGTCATGCGCGTCAACCTCGGCGGCTGTTTCAACATGGCGAAGGCGACCTTTGGCGGCATGGTCGAGCGTGGCTGGGGGCGCATCGTCAACATCGGCTCGATCAACGGGCAGGCGGGCCAGTACGGCCAGGTCAATTATGCCGCCGCCAAATCGGGCATCCACGGCTTCACCAAGGCGCTGGCGCAGGAAGGCGCGAAAAAGGGCGTGACCGTGAACGCGATCGCGCCGGGCTATATCGATACCGACATGGTCGCCGCGGTCCCCGCCCCGGTGCTCGAAAAGATCGTCGCCAAGATTCCGGTCGGCCGTCTCGGCCAGGCCGACGAGATCGCGCGCGGCGTGGCCTTCCTGTGCAGCGAGGATGCGGGCTTCGTCACCGGATCGACGATGTCGATCAACGGCGGGCAGCATATGTATTGACGATGGCAGGCGCGTAACCAAGCCGTTCGGGCAGCGAACGACGCGGTTAGGCGCCGGTGCCGCAAAGCGGCAGCCATCGGCACGGCCAGCGGGGCGGCGATCCCAAAAGATCGCCGAACCCGTCTGACGGCGGGCGGCGGCTTTGCTGTCGCCAGCAGGGGCGCTACAATCCCGTGATGAGTTCCCCCTTTCACCCCCCCGTCAAACGCTCGGTGACGATCGCGGGCCACCCGACCTCGATCAGCCTTGAGCCGATGTTCTGGGACGCGCTGGAGGCCGAAGCGGCGCGGCAGGCGCTCCCCGTCAACGCGCTGGTCGCGCGGATCGACGTCGAACGGATGGACGCCGACGACCCGCCGAACCTGACTTCGGCGATCCGGCAATGGCTGTGGCGCGGCCGGCCCGGTCAGATCGCGCCGTAGACCGCCGATCCGAACGCCGCCCCCTTGTCGGGGGCATGGTGCAGAAACAGCGACGGCTCGATCAGTTCGAGCTCCATGATGTGGAGCGCGCCCGCCGCGTCGCCGACCATGTCGACGCGCGCATAGACTGGCGCGGCGGGCGCGGCCGCCAGTGCCGCCGCCGCAAGAGCCTGCGCCCCATCATTCGCCTCCCACGGCTCCTCGCGCCCGCCGAACTGTTCCTGCACGCGGAAATCGCCCGATGCGGGGCGCTTGACGATTGCGTGGCTGAACTTGCCAGCGAAGAAGAAGAGCGAAAATTCGCCGTGGGTCAGGATGCCCGGCATCAACGGCTGGACGAGGCGGCGCCGGCCGGCGGCATCGCCGGGGATCGGCGCGCCGGGCGCGATGCGGTGCGTCCCGTCCGCCCCGCCCGAAATCGCGGGCTTGATCACGATGTCGTCGGTCCCGAGTTCCGCCATCGCCTTGGCAAGGCTCGCATCGTCCAGCGCCGCGACCTCGACCGTCGGCACGACCGCGACGCCTTTCGCGGCGAGTTCGGAAAGATAAGCCTTGTCGCTGTTCCAGCGCAGCACCGGCACCGGATTGACCACGGGCAACCCTTCGCCTTCCAGCCGGTCGAGCAGCGCATACCAGCCCGCGACGTCGCGCTGATAGCCCCAGGCGAAGAGCGGCAGCACCAGATCATGGCCTGCGAGGTCGCCGGGATCGGTCCACACGCGCGGCTCGACGACCAGCCCGGCGGCAGTCAGCGCCGCCGCCTTGCGCGCAAAGGCAGGCTGCCATTTCTCGTCATAATCGGGCGCCGGGGTCAGGATCGCGACGCGCGGCTGAAACGGCATTGAGGGAGCTTTCCTGAAGCCCCTCCCCTTCAGGGAAGGGTGGGTCTCTTATCGCGCCAGCAATCCGCGTGCCTGCCCGGCGATATGCGACAGCATCGCGCCGTTCGGGTTCGGGATCATTCGCGCGCGGTCGACGGTGCTGCGGAACTGTTCGACGCGCGGTGCATGGTCGGCGAGCCATTTGGTCACCGCGGCGTCGAGGTCGCCCTTCGGCAGCCCGCCAAGGAATGTCAGCCGCATCTGCTGGAAATCGCGCGCGAGGCTGTTGACGAGCAGCCGTTCCCACGGATCGGCGGGGCTCATATGCGCCGCCAGCGTTTGCGCCCAGTCGAGCCCCAATGCCTCGCCCAAATGGGTGAAGGCGCGTGTCACCGCGACCTCGTCGTCGCCGCGCCGCTCGGCAAGGTCGACGATGCCGATCGCGCCGTCGGTCTTGAACAGGCGGACGACCGCGGCGGTCAGCGTTTCGGGCGCGCCGGCATCGAGCAATTGCTGCGCGAGCATGTCCCACTGGCGCTTGACCGAGGGGCTGAGCAGCGCATCGACGCCCGCGGTCAGGCGGTCGACGCCCGGTTCGAGCCGCGCCACGACCGGCCCGGCCTGCGACAGCGTCTGGGTGACGCGCAGCAGGTCCGCCATCTGCGAAGCCATCGCCGACGCTGCCTGCGCGAAAAGCGACAGGCGAACGCCCTCGTCGATCTTCGCCTCGTCCAACGCGTCCCAGATCGCCGGCATTTCGAGCAGGCGTTCGACCGCGACGAACGCCGCGGCGATGTCGCCGAGCGCGCAGCCTTCCTCTTCGACCAGCTCGAACGGATGGACGATGCCCATGCGGTTGATGATGCGGTTCGCGATCTTGGTCGCGATGATCTCGCGGCGCAGCTGGTGGTCGGCGATCGCCTGCGCAAAGTCGCGCTGCATCTCGGCGGGGAAGGCCGCGGCGAGGTCGCTCGCCAGCGCCGGGTCGTCGGGCAGGTCGCTGTGCTCGATCGCGTCCTGCAGCGCGAGCTTCGCGGTCGAGAGCAGCACCGCGAGTTCGGGGCGCGTCAGTCCGCGCCCTTCGCCTGCGCGGCGCAGCAATTCGTCGTTCGCCGCCAGCCCCTCGACCTTGCGGTCGAGCCGGCCCGCACCCTCGAACGTTTCCATGATCCGCACCAGCGACGGCACCGCGGCCGATCCGCCCTTTTCGGCGATCGACAGCGCTAGCGCCTGCAGCCGGTTGTCCTCGAGCACAAGCTCCGCGACATCGTCGGTCATCCGCACGAGCAGCGCGTCGCGGTCGTCCTGCGACAGGCGCCCTTCGGCCATCTCGCGATTGAGCGCGATCTTGATATTGACCTCATTATCCGAACAGTCGACGCCCGCGCTATTGTCGATGAAGTCGGTGTTGATCCGTCCGCCCTTGGCCGAAAAGGCGATGCGCGCCGCCTGCGTGACGCCCAGGTTCGCGCCTTCGCCCACCGCCTTGACGCGCAGATCCTCTGCATCCACGCGCAGCGCGTCGTTCGCGGGGTCGCCGACCTCGGCATTATTCTGCCCCGCCGCCTTCACATAGGTGCCGATGCCGCCGAACCACAGCAGGTCGACCGGCGCCTTCAAAATCGCCGAGATCAGCGAGCTTGGATCGATTTCGGAGACCGAGAGGCCGAGCAACGCCTGTACTTCGGGGGAAAGCGGAATGCTCTTCTGGCTGCGCGGGAAAACGCCGCCGCCCTTCGAGATCAGCTTCTTGTCATAATCCTCCCAGCTCGAACGCGGCAGGTTGAACATCCGCTCGCGTTCCTTCCAGCTCTTCGTCGGATCGGGATCGGGGTCGAGGAAGATGTGGCGGTGATCGAACGCGGCGGTCAGCTGGATCGCCTTCGACAGCAGCATGCCGTTGCCGAACACGTCGCCCGACATGTCGCCGCAACCGACGACGCGGATCGTATCGGTCTGCACATCGACGCCCATTTCGGCGAAGTGGCGCTGGACCGACAGCCATGCGCCCTTGGCGGTGATGCCCATCGCCTTGTGGTCATAGCCTTTCGACCCGCCGCTCGCGAACGCGTCGCCGAGCCAGAAGTCGCGCTCCATCGCCAGCGCGTTGGCGACGTCGGAGAAGGTCGCAGTGCCCTTGTCAGCGGCGACGACGAAATAGGGATCGTCGCCGTCGAGAATCGCCACGCCCTTCGGGTGCACGACCTTGCCGCCGACGAGATTGTCGGTGATCGACAGCAGCGATCGGATGAAGATGCGATAGCATTCGGTGCCTTCGGCGAACCAGGCATCGCGGTCGAGCGCCGCGTCGGGCAGCGCCTTGGGATAGAAGCCGCCCTTCGCGCCGGTCGGCACGATCACCGCATTCTTCACGCGCTGCGCTTTCATCAGCCCGAGGATTTCGGTGCGGAAGTCGTCGCGGCGGTCGGACCAGCGCAGCCCGCCGCGCGCGACCGGGCCGGCGCGCAGGTGGATGCCCTCGACGCGCGGCGAATAGATCCACACTTCGCGCCACGGCAGCGGCTTGGGAAGGCCGGGGATCAGGCTCGAATCGATCTTGAACGCCAGCGCCTCTTCGGCCGCGGGCGCGAAGGCGTTGGTGCGCAGGGTCGCGCTGACCACGGCATGGAACAGGCGCAGGATGCGGTCCTCGTCGATCGATTTGATGTCGGCGAAATCGGCGAGGATCTCGGCTTCGAGCGCTTCGGCGCGCTTCGCATCGCGCGCCTTGGGGTCGTGGAGCGCGCGGAAGCGCTCGATCAGCGCGGAGGTCAGCGCGGGCGCGTGACGCAGCGCGCTGACCACCGTGTCCATGCCATAGGCCGAACCGCCCTGACGCAGGTAACGGAACCAGGCGCGCAGCCAGACGATCGCGCCCGGGTCGGTCTGGTTGGTGAGCACCAGTTCGTTGAACGCGTCATTTTCGGCGCGGCCGTCCAGCACCGCGGCGATCGCGCCTTCGAGCACCTCGGCGTAGGGAAGCAGCGCGAGTTCGTCGACATTGGCGGGCAGGCGCAGCGTGAAGTCGTGGATCACGATCGGCGGTTCGTCATCGCCCTCGGTGCCCGGCGCGCGCGTCTGGCCGAGCGTCGTGGGGATTTCCTCGAGCACCTGGAAACCGAAATGTTCGAGCGCGGGGACGACGTCGGAGAGGGCGAGCGGACCCGCCGCGCTATAGACCTTGAGCCGCAGCCGGTCGTCGCCGTCGAGGGTCTTGCGCGCCAGACGCACGCTGCGCGGATTGTCCGCGTCGAGATCGCGCAGGCGCAATATGTCGCGCGCCGCTTCTTCGGGGTTATAGAGGTTTCGGTAATTGGGCGGAAAGGTCGCCGCAAAACGCGACGCCAGCGCCGCGGCGCGGCCCGGGTCGCCGCGCTTCGCCAGCGCCGCCTCGACCTCGGGCTGCCAGCCGCGCACCATCTGTTCGAGCTGCGCGTTGAGCGCTTCGGTGTCGGGAACGACACCGCCGCTGCGCAGGTCGAGCGTGTAGCGCAGCAGCGCCGCGCCGCCATCCTCGAGCACCATCGTCCAGCCGATGACGCCGGCTTTCGCTTCGCGCACCAGCATCGCCTCGACCGCGATGCGGCGTCCGGTCGATACCTCGTCGCGCGGCAGCCAGACGAAGGCGAACAGATGCCGGCCGAGCGCGCTGCGCACCATCACCAGCTTCGGCCGGGGCCGGTCGGTGATCGACATCGAGGTCAGCACCAGTTCCTCGAGCGAGGCGCTGTCGAACGCGATCAGCAAGTCATGCGGCAACGCGGTGAGCGCATGGGCGAGCGCCTTGCCCGCATGGCCCGAGGGATCGAAGCCGAATTTTGCCATCAGCGCATTGAGCTGCGCGCGCAGCACCGGGACCTTCGCCGGCGGGGTCGACAGGGCCTGGCTGGTCCACAGGCCGGCGTGGATCGACAGCCGTTCGACTTTCTTGCCCTTCAGTTCGGGAACGACAACCAGATCGAGCAATACGCGGCGGTGGACCGCCGATAAACGGTTCGACTTGATCAGCAGCGGCGTGTGCCCTCCCTTGTCGAACCAGGCGAAGGCGGCATCGAGCGCGGCGGGCGACAGGAGCTGGCCGTCGCTGCTGTCGCTGATGCCGAGCGGATCCTGAACCTTGCCATCGCGCGTGCGCCATTCGTGGCCGAGCTGGGTCATCGACCCGCCTTCGAACCAGCGCAGCAGCTCGGCGCCTTCGCCCTCGACGCGCATCGCGGCGTCGGCGAGCATCGCCGCGCGCATCGCGCGCCAGTCGCGCACCGCGGCGCGCACGTCGCGCAGCGCCGCTTCGAGCCCGTCGAGCAGGCGCCGGCGCGCGCGCGCATCGCCGCGTTCGAGCTCCATATAGATGACCGACTCGCGCGCGGGGCCTTCGCCCGCTTCCTGCAAATGGCCCTTCGCATCGCGCTTCACCGCGACGACGGGGTGGAGGATGCGGTGAACGACGAGCCCCTGCGCCGCGACCGCCTGCGACGTCGAATCGACGAGGAAGGGCATGTCGTCGTTGATGATGGCGAGCCGCATCCGGCGATCGGTGCCGTCGGCGGCGATCGGTTCGAGCAGGAGCGACGGGGTTTCGGCGGCGCGGTCGAGCGCGGCGCGCGCGGCGAACTGGCTCGCGTCGCTGAGCGCGGCCTTGTCCATATCGTCGCCTTCGCCGGGCAGCGCGCTGCCGGCGAGCGCGGCCAGATAGGCGGCGGCGACTTTCGGCGGGATTTTGACGGTGGAGGGGGTCGGCGTGTCCGTTTCCGGCGTGTCGGACAGTTTCTGAGACATAAAATGCAGCATCCCGAACCAAAAGAGGGGGATCCCAGCCGACGATCGGCGGGGGTCCGTTCGCTGCCGCCTCCTATGCGCCTCAGCGCGCCGTGGCTCAAGGCCTCGTTCGGGGTCCCGCGTAAAAATATTTCAATTTTGGGGTTGTCTGTTGCGTGAACGCTCTCAGCCGTTCCGCGGTCAGGTGCCGGGGGTGATGGCGATCGCCCTTTTCGCCAGCTTGGCGACGAGCGCCGGATCGTCGGCCGCCTTGGCGACGATGCCGATATGGCCGCCGGGCATCGCGCGCGCGATCAGCACGACGAATTCGGCGTCGCCCGCATCATGTTCGAGGATCAGCGCGGGCTGCGCGCGGCGAAGCGCTTCGAGCTTCTCATCCGGCCGCTCACGGCTGTCGGCCGGCTTGCGGCGTGCGCGCGCGTCCTTGACGAGACCCTTGAGCCCGCCCGGATAGCGATCGAGATAGGCGGCAAGTTCGCCGCGGCCGACCGCCTCGTCCTTGGCGTGACCGAGCACGCAGGCATATTCGGCGAGCCGCGTCTTGTCATAGGCCGCACCGAAAACCAGCTTCACGATCGGCGTCATCGGTGCGCGGTCCTGCACCGCCAGCCCGGCGTCGTCGAGCAACGCGGCGAAGGCGTCGGGCTGCTCCTCGGCCGCCAGCGCGAAATCCCACGCCTTGCCGACCGCCTGATAGAGCGCGCCGCGACTCCGGCTGTCGGCGGCGACTGCGCGCTCGGCGGTTTCGCGCGCCAGCGCCAGCCAGTCGGCGAGTTCGGCATCCGTGCCGGGATCGGCCGGCACATCGCTGTCGGCGGGACTATCGGCGAACAGGTCGCCGTCGCCCTGCAGCGCGGCAAAGCCGGGGGCGGCGTCGGCCGCGACCTCGTCGCCCAGATGGCCCGAGTCGGGGCCGTCGGCCCACACCGGCACCGGCGCGGTCAGCGGCGCGGCGCTACGCAGCGCCTGTTCGACCGACAATTGCAGTTCCTCGGCCTGATCGGCGGGCGCGGCTTCCTTCCAGTTGATCACGCCCATGATGAAATCGATCGTGTCGTCGTCGGACGAGAAGGGCAGCAGGATGCCGCGGTACATGATCGTCGCGCCGCGCTCGCTTTCGAACTCGGCCTCGAAGCCGATCGGGGCGCGGTTGGCGATGATCTGCAGATAATGGTCGGTCAGCCGCGAGAGCAGCGAACGCCCTGGAATCTGGCTGATATAATGGACATCCTCATCGATCTGCGACTCGGTGCGCAGCGTCTCGCCGATATAGGCCAGGCCCGGATTTTCGACGCCCGCCGTGAAATCGAGCAGAACCGAATTGGGTCCGAAATCGGCGCTTTCGAGATCGAGGTCCTCGACCGACGGATAAGCGCGATCGGCGAGCAGCGACGCCCAGTAATTATAGGCCCGGACCTGCATCCGCCGTTCATCGACGCCGACCGACGCGGGCGCATCGATCGCCCCATCCTCCTGGTCGTGGCTGCCCGAAAGCAGTCCGCGCATGCTGTCCATCATTCATCCCCAGCCATAAGCATTGGTAAATGCTATGCACCAGGACTAGTAAAAGCGGCGTAAACGATGGTGGGGCGCGACCCGCGGGCCGCGCGGCCTTAACTCGACCAGCCCCCCGCAAGCGCGCGGAACAGCGCGACCTGGCGCCGCGAGATCTGCCCGTCCTGCGCCGCGAGCACCGCTTCGGTCTCGGCAAAGGTGCGCTCGGCGTCGAGCCATTCGAGCGAATCCGACGCGCCTTCCTGCCGCTTCGCGCGCACGATTCGCGCCGCGCGCTCGGCCTGGTCGCGCGCCGCGCGCAGCGCCTGCCGCTGTTCGAGCGAACGGGCATAGGAGGAGAGCGCCGTCTCGGTTTCCTCGAGCGCGCGCAGCACCGTGCCGTCGAACTCGGCGAGCGATGCCTGCGTATCGGCTTCGGCCGCCGCGATCCGCGCCCGCGCGGGCTCCTGGTTCGGGAACGCCCAGTTGAGCAAGGGGCCGAGCAGCCAGCGCAGCGGCCCGCCGCCGAACACGTCGCCAAAGCCCGTGCCGGTCGAACCGGCCGAACCGCCCAGGGTGATTCGCGGATAAAGGTCCGCGGTCGCGACGCCGATGCGCGCGGTATCGGCGGCAAGGCGGCGCTCGGCGGCGCGAATGTCGGGACGGCGCTTCAATAGCGCCGCCCCATCACCGACCGGGATGGGATCGGTGATTTCGAGGCTGATATTGCGGTCGGCCGCGATGGCCGGCAGCGCGGCAGGAGCACGACCGGTCAGAGTCGCGAGGCGGAAAAGCGCCGCCTGCCGTTCAGCTTCGATGGAGGGGATGTCGGCTGCCCGCTGGTCGCGCAGCGTCGTGATGCGCGCGAGGTCGAGCCCGGTCGTCATGCCGACCTCCTTGCGGCGCTCGGTCAGCTTCACCTGCTGGTCGAGCAGTCCGACGATGCGTCGCGCGACGTCGAGCCGCGCCGCGCCCGATGCGGCGTCTGCATAGGCTTGCGTCGTGTCGGCGGCGACGATCACGCGCACCGCGTCGGCATTGGCTTCGGCGGCTTCGGTATCGTCGCGCGCGGCCTCGATCGAGCGGCTGACGCGGCCGAACAGGTCGACCTCGTACGAAATATTGGCGCCGACATCGACGGTCCAATCCTCGCGATCGGCGCCGGGGAGGCGCTGGCCTTCGGGATTGCGGCCGTAATTGGCACCGGCGCCGATCTCGCCTTGCGGCAAACGATCCGACCGCGCACCGCGCAGCGCCGCGCGCGCCCTGGCGATATTCGCCACCGCGACTCGCACGTCGGTGTTGTTGGCAAGCGCGTCGGCGACGAGGCCGTCGAGGACGGGATCGTCATAGAGGCGCCACCAGTCGGCTGCGACCGGGGCGAGCGACACCGCGGGACCGTTCGCCGAAACAAACGGGCCGGCAGCGGCAGGCGCCGAAGCCGATTGCGGCGCCTTGTAGTCGGGGCCGACGGCGCAGGCGGCAAGCGCGAGCGCCGATGCGGCGGTGAGGATATTGCGGAGCATCATGGTCTTTCTCCTTATTCCGCCGGCACGGGCAGCGCCGCGCCATGGTCGCCCGCGCCGCGCTTGCGGCGCGCGGCGAACCAGTCGCCGAGCGCGCGGCAGACGACGTAGAAGGTCGGCGTGAAGATGAGGCCGAACGCCGTCACCCCGAGCATCCCGAAGAACACCGCGGTACCGAGCGCCTGGCGCAGCTCCGCTCCCGCGCCGGTCGCGATGAGCAAAGGCACCGCGCCGAGGATGAAGGCAAAGCTCGTCATCAGGATCGGGCGCAGGCGGTCGCGCGCGGCGCGCACCGCGGCGTCGATCGGCGACAGCCCATCCTGTTCCTCGGCCTGCTTGGCGAATTCGACGATCAGGATCGCATTCTTCGCCGCGAGCGCGATGAGCACGACCAGCCCGATCTGCGTCAGGACATTATTGTCCATACCGCGCAGGTTCACGCCGATCATCGCCGCGAGCAGGCACATCGGCACGATCAGGATGATCGCCAGTGGCAGCACGAGGCTCTCATACTGCGCCGCGAGGACGAGGAAGACGAACAGCACCGCGAGCGCGAAGACGATTCCCGCGGTGTTCGCTGCCGCCTTTTGCTGGAAGGCGATGCCCGTCCATTCGGTGCCGTAGCCCGCGGGCAGCGATTCGCTCGCCAGCTTTTCCATCGTCGTCAGCGCCGCGCCCGAAGATGCGCCCGGCGCCGTGTCGCCGTCGATCTCGACCGCGGGGAAAAGATTGTATCGCGTCACGCGATACGGCCCCGTGCGGTCCTCGAAATTCGCGACCGAGCCGATCGGCACCATCGCGCCCGAATCGGACCGGGTCCGCAGGTTCGCGATGTCGGCGACGCTCTGGCGGAAGGGCGCGTCGGCCTGCGCGGTGACGCGATAGGTGCGACCGAGCAGGTTGAAGTCGTTGACGAACGCCGAGCCAAGATAGACCTGCAACGCTTCGAACACGCGTTCGGGCGGCACGCCGAGCGCATTCGCCTTCGCCCGGTCGATGTCCGCGAAAACGCGCGGGTTCGTGGGATCGAAGAAGGTGAAGACATTGGCGAGGCCGAAGGTCTGGTTCGCCTTGCCGATCAGATTGTTCGACTCGCTCGCCAGCGCCGCATAGCCGTGGCCGCCGCGATCCTGAACGACCATCCGGTAGCCGCCCGCCGACCCGATGCCCTGGATCAGCGGCGGCGGGATGATCACGATCTGCGCCTCGGTGATGTCGGCGGTGCGCTTGCGCGCCTCGTTGATGATGTCGTCGAGCTTGACGCCCAGCTTCTTGCGCTCCTCGAAGGATTTTAGCGGGAAGTAAGCGGCGGCCGAATTGGGCGCGAGCGTCTGCGACGGGCCGTCGAAGCCCGCGAGCATCACCGATCCGAGCACGCCGTCGACGGGCAGCACGCGCCGCGCGACCTTTTGCAGCACCGCGTCGGTGCGCTCGACCGAAGCGCCCGAGGGCAGCTTGGCGACGACAAGGAAATACCCCTGGTCCTGCGCTGGTATGAAGCCCGTCGGCGTCGCCCAGAACAGCCCCGCGGTGGCGGCGATCAGCCCCGCATAGCTGACCATCATCTTCTTCGGCGCGCGCACGAGCCGGCCGGTCAGCCGCGCATAACCATCACTCATCCGCTCGAACGCGCGGTTGAACGCGTCGCCCGCGCGGCGGAGCATCTGCATGCCCTTGCCTTCGTTCGCGGGCGCCGAATGGCCGCGCAGCAGGATCGCCGCGAGCGCGGGCGACAGGGTGAGCGAGAGGATCAGCGAGATGATCGTCGCGGTCGAGATCGTCACCGCGAACTGCTGGTAAAAGGCGCCCGACAGCCCGGTCAGGAACAGGGTCGGCACGAACACCGCGCAGAGCACGAGCACGATGGCGACGAGCGCCGCGGACACCTCGTCCATCGATGTGCGCGCGGCTTCGAGGGCGCTCATGCCCTTTTCAAGATTGCGTTCGACATTCTCGACGACGACGATCGCGTCGTCGACGACGATGCCGATCGCGAGCACCAGCCCGAACAGCGACAGATTGTTGAGGCTGTAGCCGACCGCCGCGAGCACCGCGAAGGTGCCGATCAGCGACACGGGGATCGCGAGCACGGGGATGATCGCCGCGCGCCATTTCTGCAAGAAAACGAGGATCACGATCACGACGAGCACGACCGCTTCGAGCAACGTGTCCATCACCGCGTCGATCGACTGGGCGATGAATTCGGTGGGGTTATAGATGACGCGATATTCGAGGCCCTTGGGGAAATTCTTCGACGAGGCCGCCATTTCGGCCTCGACCGCTTCGGCGGCGGCGAGCGCGTTCGAACCGGGGCGCTGGAACACCGCCATGATGACCGTCGGGTCGCCCGACAGATAGGTGTTGCTGTTATAGTCCGACGCGCCCAGTTCGACGCGCGCGACGTCCGACACGCGGACCTGCCGCCCGTCGGCATCGCTGCGGATGACGATGTTGGCGAAATCCTTGGGATCGGAGAGGCGGCCCTGCGTTTCGACGTTGAGCTGGAAATCGCTGCCGTTGGCGTACGGGGGCTGGCCGAGCGTCCCCGCGGCGACCTGGACATTCTCGCGGCGCAGCGCGGCGACGATCTCGCCCGCCGTCAGGTCCAGCGCGGCGGCGCGGCCGGGGTCGATCCACACGCGCATCGCATAGTCGCGGCTGCCGAACAGGCGCACGTCGCCGACGCCGTCGATACGCGAGAGCCGGTCGCGCAGCTGGGTCAGCGCATAGTTGGAGATATAGGCGCGATCGAGCGACTTGTCGGGCGAAACGAGGTTCACCACCATCAGGAAGTCGGGCGACGTCTTGCGCGTCACGACGCCCAGGCGCTGCACCGTTTCGGGGAGGCGAGGGGTCGCGATCGCGACACGGTTCTGCACCAGCACCTGCGCGGCGTCGAGGTCGGTGCCGATCTTGAAGGTGACGGTGATCGTGACATTGCCGTCACCGGTCGACTGGCTGCTCATATAGAGCATATTGTCGACGCCGTTGATTTCCTGCTCGATCGGCGCCGCCACCGTATCGGCAACGGTTTCGGCCGACGCGCCCGGATAGCTGGCCGACACGGTCACCGTCGGCGGGACGATGTCGGGATATTGCGACACGGGTAGCCCGATATAGGCGACCGCGCCGACGATGGTGATGATGACGGCGAGCACGGCGGCGAAGATCGGCCGGTCGATGAAGAAGCGTGATAGGCGCATGGGAGAGCCCCTGTCTGGAAAATCGAAACGGAGTCGGAACCTCAATCCCTCACGTCATCCCGGCGAAGGCCGGGATCTCGATGTTGAGGATGAACGCACCGTGGAGATCCCGGCCTTCGTCGGGATGACGAATAAGCTATTTCGCGAAGGTCGCCTGCGCCGACACCGGTTCGTTCGGACCTGCCGGCGCCTTGTCCGGCGCATCGGCGGCGATCTTGCCCGCCTTGGTCACCGCCTTGGTGCCGGGACGCGCGAACTGGTAGCCGTTGATGACGACGCGATCGGTCGGCGTCAGGCCCGACCGGATGACGCGCAGGCCATCGACATCGGGACCGATCTCGACCGGCTTCGCGGCAACCATGCCGTCCTGGCCGACGACATAGACGATCTTGCGCGCCTGGTCGGTCTGCACCGCGGCGGCGGGGACGAGCAAGGCGTGCGCCGTCCGACCGGTCGACAGGCGCATGTTGCCGAACATGCCGGGGGTCAGGAACATTTCGGGGTTATCGAAGCGGCCGCGCGCGCGGATCGTGCCCGACCGCGGGTCGAGCCCGTTGTCGGTGAAGTCGAGCTGGCCCTTCCAGCGATAATCGCTTTCGTCCTGCAGCCGGACTTCGACGTCGGCGCCCTTGTCGCCACCCTCGCGCTTGGTCTTGAGGAACAGCGCTTCGGACCCCTGGAAGGTGAAATAAATGGGGTCGAGCGCATTGATCGTGGTGAGCAGGGTGCCGCCGGCATCGCCCGCCGATACAAGGTTGCCCGCGTCGATCTGACGGTCCGAAATCCGGCCGCTCAGCGGCGCGCGAACCGTGGTGAATTCGACGTCGAGCGCGCGCGCCGCGATACGGGCATCGGCACCGGCGAGTGCGGCGTTGGCCGCATTGACGCGCGCGCGCAGCCGGTCGATCTCGCTCTGCGACACCGCCTCGATATCGACGAGGCGGCTTGCGCGGTCGAGTTCGAGCCTGGCGAGCGCAAGGTCGCTGCGCGCGCTCGCCGCTGACGCGCGCGCTTCGGCGAGCGCGGCGCGATAGGGGCGCGGATCGATGGTGAAGAGCGGCTGGCCTTTGCGGACGATCTGCCCGTCGGTGAAGTGGATCGCGGTGATCGCGCCCGAAACGCGCGGGCGCACTTCGACCGCCTTCGACGCTTCGAAGCGGCCGATATATTCGTCCCATAGCGTGACGTCGCGCGCGATCGGCGCGGCGACTGTCAGCACGGGCGCGGGCGCGGCGGCGGCCTGCGGCGGGCCGTCGCGCAGCAGCCACCAGGCGCCGACGATCAGCACGAGGAACGCGCCGATCCACGCGGCGCGGCGGCCGCGTCCGGGATGGAGCAGGGTCCTGAGTTCGCGGCGGACCTTCGCGTCTGCGGGGTCGAGCTTTTCGATCGGGGTGTGGACGGTCATGGAATGCCCTCTTCTTTTCGTTCGTTTCGGCCGCCCGCGCCCCGGGGGAGGGGAGGGGGGCGCAGGCGGCCGGTGCCGGAAGCGCATGCCTCCGGCTGGTGTCGCAATTGGTCCGTGTTGCCGGAGCGCCTCTGCGAAGAGACGACCGCTCCGTCCCGTCACACGCATCCCATGCGCGCGCGGGGTCCCTGTTTATATCTTGCGGGCGAACGCCACCGGGCGCCCGACCGGAGCAAGACCCTCTCCCGGGAAATGATTCGATGGTGACAGTTCCGGCCGCCGCACGCTCTTTGTCATGTGGCGGCCGGTCTCGGGGGAGAGCCTCTTTGTATACTGAGTGGTATATAAGTCATGTTGCGCTGCGTCAAGCGCATTCTGTACCGGGCAGTAGAAATTTTTCTTTCAGAGCGTTTACCGAAAAAGTGGTCGCCGGTTTTTCGGCGGGTAAATGCTCAGATCAACGCCCCGGCCACAGCTTCAGGCTGGTTTCCACCAGCCGCTCAAGCTCGGCGCGCGTCGCGCCTGCGCCGGCCTGCACCGACATGCCCTGGTTCACCGCGGTCAGGAAGGCGGCGAGCCCCTCGGCGTCGGTGTCGGGCGGAAAGTCGCCTTCCTCCTTGGCGCGCGCGAAACGGTCAAGCATCGCGCGTTTCGCCGCCGCGCCGCGTTCCAGCACGGCCTGGCGGATGCACTCGGCCTCCGCCCCGCAAGCGACCGACGTGATCACTCCGAGGCAGCCGTTGGGATTTTCAGGGCAGCAATACATATCGAGCGCGCCGTACATCAGCCGTTCGGCGACGCCGCGCGCGGTCGGCGCTGCCAGCGCCGTCTGCATATAATCGAGCTTCTCGCGCTCATACAGGTCGAGCGCCTTGTTGAAGAGCGCTTCCTTGTTGCCGAAGGCCGCGTAAAGACTGGGCTTGGTGATCCCCATCGCCTCGGTCAGATCGGCCATCGACGCGCCTTCATAGCCCTTCGACCAGAAGACGCGCAGCGCTGCCGCCAGCGCGGCGTCGACGCAGAATTCACGCGGACGGCCCTTGTGCGGCGTGGCAGCGGTGGCGGCTTCGATTTCCATAACGGCTGGTATATAAGTGGGGTGGGGCAAAATGTCCAGTGGCGGTCCGGTCAGGCGATCCGCGTGTCGATCGGCAGGCCGCCTTTCAGCGTCAGCGTGACCGGTGTGCGCTCGGCGATGTCGGCGAGCCGTGCCTTCTGCTCCTCGTCGAGCCCGGCGATCGTCAGCACCCGGTCGATGCGCAGCCCGTCCTTGTTGACCAGCCGCAACCCCACCTCGACTGAGTCGAGCGGCCACTCCTTGCGGTCGGCGTACATGCGCAGCGTGATCGCGGTGCAGGCGCCAAGTCCCGCCAGCAGGAAATCATAAGGTGCGGGCCCCAGATTCTTGCCGCCCAGGCCCGGCCCTTCGTCGCCGACCAGCGCGTGGCCGCTGACGTTGATCTCGGTGCGATAGCGATCCCTGCCGATGCGCGCGGTTCCGTGGGCCATGCGGGGTCCTCATTGTTCGTGGAGCCGCTTTTCTATTCCGCGCGGCGCTGAAACGGCAAGGCCAAAGGCCCGGCGCGGCGAACGCCGTCAGGTTACCGTCAAGAAAGCGCGCTAAACCCCCGACGGGGGGCATGCATGAAATGTGGGGAACTTTGGAGGCCCGAGCCGGAATCGAACCGGCGTATACGGATTTGCAGTCCGCTGCGTCACCACTCCGCCATCGGGCCTCATGCCGAACTGCCGCATCCTCGGGGGATGGGCCGGGTGTTGGACGGCGCCGCTAGTGAGGGGCTTTCGCTGGCTTGTCAAGGATTCGCCGGAAGCGCCGCGCCGCGCGGGCGATGCGGGGTTGGCGGCACCCCTGTTGCCAGCTATGCGCGGCAGCATGCGGCGGCTTGGCTGTATTATCATTGCAATACAGCATGGCTTCGGCTAAAGCGGCCCCGCACAGGCTCAAATTCCAGGGAATCGGAAAAGACTGATGGCGACGAAGTTTAGCGAAATCACGGCGGCGGAGATGCGCTCCGCCATGGTCGACAGCCAGCTCAGGACGAACGACGTCATTGATCCCGCGGTGATCGGCGCGATGGGCGCGGTGCCCCGCGAGGCGCATGTGCCCGCCGCGCTCGCCGGCGTCGCCTATATGGACCGTGCGATCGCGCTGGCGAATGGCCGCGCGCTCAACGCCCCGCTCGTTGCCGGCCGCATGCTGGTCGCCGCGGCCGTGCGCCCCGGCATGCGCATCCTGCTCATCGGCAGCGCGACCGGCTATACCGCGGCGCTGCTCGCCCGGCTCGGCGCCGAGGTTCATGCGGTCGAGGAAGACGCGCAGCTGATGGCGGCGGCGCAGGCTGCGGTCGCCGACGCCCATATCCATTGGGTCCAGGGCCCGCTCGCGGCCGGCGCGCCCGACGCCGCGCCGTTCGACCGCATCATCGTCGAAGGCGCGATCGAAACGCTTCCCGCCGCGCTCGTCGCGCAGCTCGCCGAGGGCGGCCGCCTCGTCGCCGCGCGCCGCGAAGGTGCGGTCGCGCGGCTGGTCGAAGGCGTCAAGGTCGGCGGCACCGTCGCGCTGCGCAGCTTCGCCGACATGGACGTCGCACCCTTACCCGGCTTCGCCGCGCCCGCGGGCTTCCGATTCTGACGATCGGGCCCACCCCTCCTTGTTCCAGGCTGACACCACGATGACCGATACCGACAAGAAACAGTGCCTTCGTCGTGCCCGCTGGCTCGCCGGCCTTGCCGCGGGCGCGCTGATGCTGCCGATGACGGCGCAGGCCGAAACATTGCAGGGGGCGCTCGCCAAGGCGTATGAAAACAACCCGACGCTGACCGCCGCGCGCGCGGGCCAGCGCGCGAACGACGAAAATGTCCCGATCCAGAAGAGCTATGGCCTTCCCGATATCGGGACGCAGGCGAGCTACGACGAAAATATCATCGTTCCCGGCAACAGCTTCAACGCGCCCGCGCGCTCGCTGAGCGCCGGCGGCCAGCTGACCGTGCCGCTTTATCAGGGCGGGGCGGTGCGCAACGCGGTGCGCGCCGCGAAATTTCGCGTCGAGGCGGGGCAGGCCGACCTTCGCGCGACCGAGGCGAGCATCTTCTCGCAAGTCGTCGGTGCCTATATGGACGTCATCCGCGACCAGGCGATCGTCCAGCTCAACCAGAAGAATGTCTCGGTCCTGCGCACCAATTTGCAGGCGACGAGCGACCGGTTCGAGATCGGCGACCTGACCCGCACCGACGTCGCGCAATCCGAAGCACGGCTCGCGCTTGCCGAGGGCGACCTGCGGACCGCCGAGGCCAATCTGATCGCCAGCCGCGAGGGCTATATCCGCCTCGTCGGCGAGGCACCGGTCGATCTGGAGGCGCCGCCGCAGCTCCCGAACCTGCCGACCACCGCCGAGGACGCGGTCGCGATCGCGCTCAACAGCAACCCCGACATCGAATCGGCGAACGAACTGGTCAACGCATCGAAAGCCGACATCGGCACCGCCAAATCGTCGCGCGCGCCCAAGGTGTCGGCGATCCTCAATGGCGGCTACAATAATTATCTCGGCTCGCTCGACAGCGGCGTTCCCGGCGTCAGCGTCACGCAGGAAACGTCGAGCGCGGCGGCGGGGGTTCAGGTCACGCTGCCGATCTTCACCGGCGGCCGCCGCTCGGCGCAGGTGCGTCAGGCGCAATCGCGCAGCAGCCAGGCGATCGAACAATATGTCGAGGTCGAACGCGGCGTGATCGCCCAGACGCGCGGTGCCTATGCCGCGTGGCAGGCGAACGAACGCATCATCGCCGCGACGCAGCAGGCGGTGAGCGCAAACGCGCTGTCGCTCGAGGGCGTGCGCGCCGAAAACAGCGTCGGCACGCGGTCGATCCTCGACATTTTGAACGCCGAACAGGAATATCTGAACACGCAGGTCCAGCTCGTCTCGGCGCAGCGCAATTCCTATGTCGCGGCCTTCTCGGTGCTCGCCGCGATGGGCAAGGCCGAGGCGCGCGACCTGGGGCTCGATGGCGGCGCGCTCTATGACCCCGAGGTCAATTACAAGCGCGTGAAGGGCGAGCTTTGGGACTGGGCCGACGATCCCGTGCCGCAGCAGGTCGCGACCGACACGCGCGCCGTTGCCGCGGCGAATGCGGGGGTTCCCGAAGGCCCGCCGTCGCTCGCGCCACAATAAGGCTTGGCAAAAGCCGCCCCGAACCGGTAAGAAGATGGTTAACTGCCCTGTTTTCGTGGGCTGAGGGGGCTTGGTGATGGGCGATATGTCGCGGGAACCGTCGATGGAAGATATCTTGTCGTCGATTCGGCGCGTGATCGCCCGCGACGAGGCGCCGGGCGCGGCGCGCGAGGTGCGCGTCGCCGAAGCCGACGATATCCTCGACCTTCAGGATCAGGAAGATCGCGCTGCCGGTGCGGCCGCCGAGGAAGCCCCCGAGGCGGAGGAACTGGTCTCCGAAGCGAGCGCCGATGCCGCGCGCCAGTCGCTCGAAGCCTTGACCGCCGCCATCACGCCGGCCGCTGCGGTGGCCCCCGTCGCTACCGCGCCCGCGGCTGCCGGCCGCACGATGGAAGATGTCGTGCTCGAAGCATTGCGTCCGATGCTCAAGGACTGGCTCGACACCAACCTGCCGCCGCTCGTCGAGGCGATGGTGGCGAAGGAAATCAGCCGGATCACCGGCAAAAAATTCTAGGCGTCCGTCTTTTCGGGCAGGATGACCGGATCGACAGCTAACGACCAATTGCGGACGTCGCTGACAATCGGCAGGATGTGCTGATGCGATGTGCCTTCACAATTTTTTCGCGCTCAACGGGATCGGCGGTTGCCTTGGGGCTGTTGGCAGCTTCCTGCACCAATCAGGCAGTGAAGGCAGAGGATCGCCTGGTGGATGGCACTGCGCTTCCTTCAGAAGAGATGCTGTCGCGAGAGAAAATAGAGATAAATCGGGGGTTTGGTGGCGAAGGATTTGGCGAGGATTTTCTTTCGTATGAATTGGCATCGAACAACTCACTCGTCGTCACGCACACATTTCGACCCGACGATAAAGTGATCGGAAGAGAGGTTTTCGTTCTACCTCCCGATGTAGCGATAAAAGCGCGAAAGCAGTTGTGGCGCATTCGCCCTGAGGAGCTGAAGGGTATCGAAACCGACGTTCGTCCATCAGGCTGCGTGCGACGATGGGTTCATGACCCACCTGAAATTGCGGTCGGTTTTTCAGCTTCAGACGAGATGTATGGGGTGTTTGGCCTGCCGCGGCCTATCAGTTGCGACACTCCCGCCGCGAAGGCCGCGAGACGAATACTCCACGATGTTTTGAAATTTTTTCCGCGATCAAAAGTCGCGGAGACTTTCATCAAAAAGCGCGCGATCGAATGACAGCTAACCACCCCAAAGCCACCGCTCGCGATCGCCGCCCTCGCCCGCCAAGCTGCTTTAGCCTTGTAACACGCCGCCCGCTCCCCCACATCGCCCCCTATGGCGAAGCGGAGCCTTTATCAGCGAATGCGGTCGAATGCGCAGATGCGTACCGCGCTGTTCGCGCTCGGCATATTGCTGATGATCACGGGCATCGCGATCGGGCCGTTGCCTGGCCCCGGATTTCTGATCGTCTTTCCGCTGGGGCTGATGCTCTGCCTGCAGAACAGCGCGTGGGCGAAGCGCGTCTATGTCCGTTTCAAATGGCGGCACCCCAGATATGGTGCCTGGGCCGACCGGATCATGCGCCGCGTCAGCGCCGCGCGGCGCCGCGCGCGCGCGGCGCTGGACACGCCAGATGGCGATTGACTTTCGACCGACTCTTGCTTATCCGCGCCTCCAACAGTGGCCGCCCACGCTTGGCGGCCCTTTTCTGTTGCAGCATTTGACGAGATCTAGGGAAAACCGCGATGAAGCGCACTTATCAACCGAGCCGCCTCGTGCGCAAGCGCCGTCACGGCTTCCGCGCCCGCAAGGCCACCGTCGGTGGCCGCAAGGTCCTGGCCGCCCGCCGCGCCCGTGGCCGCGCGAAGCTGTCGGCCTGATCGCCCACGCTTCGCCGCCAGCGCGTCTGGTGCGAACGCTTTCAAAACGTAGCGAATTTCTGGCCGCGAATCGCGGCCTTCGCTTTCCCATGCCCGGCTTCGTCCTGCTCGTCCGTCCGCGCGGCGACGATGAGGATGCGCTGGGCATCGGCTATACGGTCAGCAAGAAAGTCGGCAACGCGGTCACGCGCAACCGGATGAAACGCCGCTTTCGCGAACTCGCGCGCGCGGCGCTGCCGCAGGCCGGAATCGCCGGCGCCGACCATGTGCTGATCGGCCGCCCCGGCGCCAACGACATGGAATTTGCCGAGCTGGGCGAGCATCTCGATTCGGCGCTGAAGCGCGCGGCGAAGAAGCTCGCGGCGAAGGCGTCGTGATTACGCCCACTGCCTCCTATCGTCACCCCGGACTTGATCCGGGGTCCATTGCCACCGGCGCCGCATGGACCCCGGATCAAGTCCGGGGTGACGAAGTGGGGCCAATCGCGAATAAACTTCCACCGTTTTCCGGGCTTCCTGCATGATCGCCCGCCTGTTGATCCTGATCGCGCGCGGTTGGCAGCTTGGTCCGTCGCGCATCCTTCCCCCCACCTGCCGCTATGCGCCGTCGTGCAGCGAATATGCGATTATCGCGCTGCGCCGCCATGGTGCGATCAAGGGTGGCTGGCTGGCGACAAAGCGGCTATTGCGCTGCCATCCTTGGGGGGGCCACGGCTATGACCCGGTGCCATAGGCCTTCGGCGCCGGCATCATCCCCGATTTTTTTGAGACGAAGAGAGACCGAAGAGCGTGGACGACAAGCGTAACCTGATCGCGGCAATCCTGTTGTCGGTGGCCATCCTGCTGGGCTGGAATTTCGTCTCCGAGAAATTCTTCCCGACCCCCGACAAGCCCGATGTGACGACGACCGTCGCCGGCACCAACGGCGCCGCGCCGGCCGCGACGCCGGGCCAGCCGGCGGCCTTGCCCGCCCCCGGCGTGCCCGCGCCCACCACGGCGCAGGCGATCCGCCCGATCGAGGCCGTGCTGGCCGAGGGCAACCGCATCCCGATCGACACCCCCGCGATCAAGGGGTCGATCAACCTCGTCGGCGCGCGCATCGACGACATCACGCTCAGCAAATATCGCCAGTCGATCAAGAAGGATTCGCCCCCCGTGCGCCTGTTCGCGCCCGGCGGCACCAAGGCGGCCTATTTCGCGAGCATCGGCTGGTCGGCGCAGGGCATCGTCGTTCCGGGTCCGACCACGGTCTGGACCGCGACGGGCACCAAATTGACCCCGACGACGCCGGTAACGCTGAACTGGACCAACGGCGCGGGCCAGAATTTCCGCATCGAATACAGCATCGACGACGATTATCTGATCACCGCGAAGCAGACGATCGCCAACACCGGCGCCGCCCCCGTCGCGGTGCGCAGCGGCACCTATATCGACCGCACCGGCAAGCCGACCGACCCGCACGAGCAGGACAGCTGGACGATCCACGTCGGCCCGACCGGCTATCTCGACGGCAAGTCGAACTTCACCAATTATGACGAGCTGGAAGAGGCGACCGGCGACACGCTGTCCTACACCTCGGCCGGATGGCTTGGCTTTACCGACAAATATTGGCTCGCCGCGGTGATCCCCGCGAAGGGCGAAAAAGTCTCCGCCGCGTTCAATTCGCTGCCGGGCGGAGCCTATCGCGCCGCCTTTGCCCGCGACCTCGTCGAAGTCGCGCCGGGTCGGCAGGTGACGACCACCAGCCGCGTCTTCGCCGGCGCCAAGGAAGTCAGCACGCTGTCGCGCTATCAGGACGATCAGGGCATCACGCGCCTGTCGAACGCGATCGACTGGGGCTGGTTCGAATTTTTCGAGGTCCCGATCTTCAAGCTGCTCGACTGGCTGTTCCGCATGGTCGGAAATTTCGGCGTCGCGATCATGGCGCTGACGCTGATCATCCGCCTGCTGATGTTCCCGATCGCGCAGCGCCAGTTCGGATCGATGGCGCAGATGCGCCTCGTCCAGCCCAAGATGAAGGCGCTGCAGGACCGCTATAAGGACGACAAGCCCAAGATGCAGCAGGAGCTGATGAAGCTCTATAAGGACGAGAAGATCAATCCGCTGGCGGGCTGCCTGCCGATCGTGATCCAGATTCCGATCTTCTATGCCTTGTACAAGGTGCTGATGCTGACGATCGAAATGCGGCACCAGCCGTTCATCCTGTGGATCAAGGATCTGTCGGCGCCCGATCCGCTGCATATCCTGAACCTGTTCGGCCTGTTGCCCTTTACCCCGCCGTCGATCCTGTCGATCGGCATCCTCGCGGTAATCCTGGGTATCACGATGTTCCTGCAGTTCCGTTTGAACCCGCAGGCGACCGACCCCGTGCAGCAGCAGGTGTTCAAGATCATGCCGTGGCTGTTCATGTTCATCATGGCGCCGTTCGCGGCGGGCCTGCTGCTCTACTGGATCACCAACAATATCCTGTCGATCGCGCAGCAGCAGTGGATGTACCGCAAGTTCCCGCAGCTGAAGGCGGCACCGGCCAAGTGAGCGAAGTCGATCTTGATCCCGGCGCCGACCCCGAACGGGCCGAGCGCGCGCGCAAGCTGTTTTCGGGGCCGATCGCCTTCCTGAAATCGGCGCCCGCGCTTCAGCACCTGCCGGCGCCGAGCGTGCCCGAGATCGCGTTCGCGGGGCGCTCGAACGTCGGCAAGTCGTCGCTGCTCAACGCGCTGACGAACCGCAACGGGCTCGCGCGCACGTCGGTGACGCCGGGGCGGACGCAGGAGCTCAACTATTTCGACGTCGGCGAACCGCTGGCGTTCCGGCTCGTCGACATGCCGGGCTATGGCTTTGCCAAGGCGCCGAAGGATGTCGTCAAGAAATGGCGCTTCCTGATCAACGATTATCTGCGCGGGCGCGCGGTGCTGAAACGCACATTGGTGCTGATCGACAGCCGCCACGGGATCAAGGATGTCGACCGCGACGTGCTCGAGATGCTCGACACGGCGGCGGTCAGCTATCGCCTCGTGCTCACCAAGGCCGACAAGATCAAGGCGACCGAACTCGAAGCCGTGCAGGCCGCGACCGAGGCCGAGGCGCGCAAGCATCCCGCCGCGCATCCGCAGGTGATCGCGACGAGCAGCGAAAAGGGCATGGGGATTGCCGAGCTGCGCACCGCGGTGCTGGAGGCGGTGGAGGTTTGAGGCTCACTTTCTCCCCTCCCGCTTGCGGGAGGGGTCGGGGGAGGGCATGTCATGGGGACCTCGGGCCGGAACAGGCCCTCCCCTAGCCCCTCCCGCAAGCGGGAGGGGAATATGGAGACTCCATGAAACTCTTCATCGGCAACAAGGCCTATTCGAGCTGGAGCCTGCGCGGCTGGCTGGCGGTCAAGCATAGCGGGCTGCCCTTCGAGGAGGTCACCGTCCCGCTTTACGACGAGGACTGGTCGAACCGCCGCGAGGGCGACGAGTTCGCGCCGTCGGGCGGCAAGGTGCCGATCTTGTGGGACGGCGACGATATCGTCGTGTGGGACAGCCTCGCGATCATCGACTATCTCAACGAAAAGACCGGCGGCACCAAGCATTTCTGGCCCGACGACATGGCCGCGCGCGCAATGGCGCGGTCGATGGCGGCCGAAATGCACAGCTCGTTCGCCGCGCTGCGCCGCAACCACAGCATGAACATCCGCCGCATCTATCCGGCCGCCGAGCTGCTGCCCGAAGTCCAGGCCGATGTCGTGCGTATCTTCCAGATCTGGGCCGAGGCGCGCGCGCGGTTCGGCGGCGAAGGCGATTTCCTCTTTGGCGACTGGTCGGCGGCCGACATCATGTTCGCGCCGGTCGTCACGCGCTTCGTCACTTACTCGATCCCGCTGCCGCGCTTTGCCGCCGCCTATGCGCAGGCCGTCATCAGCCATCCGTGCATGCAGGAATGGATCGGCGGCGCGCAGGCCGAGGACTGGGTCATCGAGCAGTTCGAGGGGCCGGTCGAGGGGTAGCAGCGGTCTGGGGCTCCTCCCCCAGCAGCCGCGGCATCATCCTGCGTCGATTGGCCTCGCCCAATCGCCGTGCTGGGCCATCCACAGGCTGACGGCGGCGATCGCGGCGGTTTCGGCGCGCAGGATGCGCGGGCCGAGCGCGATACGGCGCACCGCGGCGTGGGCGAGCAGCAGGTCGCGCTCGCGGCCGGTGAAGCCGCCTTCGGGGCCGGTGAGGATCGCGGCGGGGGCCGGCGCCGCGACATCGGCGAGCGGGCGCCCCCCGGCTTCGTCGGCGAAGAGCAGCGCGCGCTCCGCGGGCCAGTCACGCAGCAGCTGCGGCAGCTTGACCGGCGGCGCCAGTTCGGGGAGCGCGGTGCGGCCGCATTGCTCGCACGCCTCGATGATCTGCGCTTCGATCCGCTCGCTCTTGACGCGCTCGACGATCGTGCGTTCGGTGATCACCGGCTGCAGCCGCGCCACCCCCAGCTCGGTCGCCTTTTCGATGATCCAGTCGAGCCGCGCCTTCTTCACCGGAGCGAAGCAGAGCCAGAGGTCGGGCACGCGTTCGATCGCGCGCGTCTGCCGCTCGATACGCAGCGTGGCCGAACGCTTCGCGGCGTCGGCCACGGTGGCCAGCCATTCGCCCGTCCGGTTGTCGAACAGCAGGACCGGATCGCGCGCCTTCAGCCGCATGACGCCGAGCAGATAATGCGCCGCCGGCCCGTCGATCACGGGCGCGGCGTCGGGGCCGAGCGGCAGGTCGATGAACAGGCGGGGCGTGCTGGCGGGCGGCCAGGCGGGAGTCGCGGGCATGGAGCGCGCGATAACAGAAGGCGGCCTGTTGTGCATCTTTTGCCGCCAAACGCCCCTCCCTGTCCCGATCCGGGTCAAAAGCGCCGATCCGCGCCCCTCGGCGCCGCGCCGATTAGCGTTTTGGTAAGCAGTCCTCCCCTAGGTGCGAGATTACCAGCGGCACATCGGTTGGGGAGTGCTGCGGGCCGAAGAGGGGTTAGACCATGCGAGGGACCTGGATCGGCCGGCTGCGCGCCGGCACCAAATCGCTCATTAGCGACCAGCGCGGCAACGCCTTCATGCTGACCGCCGCGGCGATCGTGCCGGTGATCGGCATCGTCGGGTCGGCGGTCGACATCGGCCGCGCCTATATGACGCAGCTGCGCCTGCAGCAGGCATGCGACGCGGGCGTGCTCGCCGGGCGGCGCGCGATGGGCGGCGCCAGCTATTCCGAAGCGGCGCAGTCCGAAGCGAACAAGATGTTCAACTTCAACTTTCCCGAAGCCAAATATGGCGCGTCGGGCATTCTCTTCTCCTCGCAGGCCCTGAACGCCTCGGACGTCGCCGGACAGGCCTCGGCGGTTTTGCCCACCGAACTCATGTTCATGTTCGGCAAGGACCAGTTCCGCCTGTCGGCGAATTGCACCGCGAAGCTCGAAATCTCGAACGTCGATGTGATGATGGTGCTCGACGTCACGGGATCGATGGCGCAGACCAATTCGGGCGATTCGGTCGATCGCATCACCGCGCTCAAAGACGCGACGATGGATTTTTTCGACACGCTGACGACCGCCGATATCGGCGACGGACGGCTGCGCTTTGGCGTCGTGCCGTACAGCTCGACCGCGAATGTCGGCGCGATCCTTTCCGCCGAAAATCCGGCGTGGCTTGCCAATAACGTGACCCTGCCGTCGCGGACGCCGATATTCCGCGAAGTCTATACCGAAACGGGGACCGAGACGAGCGACGAATATACCGACAGCGCTACGACCTACGATTCAAGCTGGACCAACGACGGCACGGTATCGGCAAGCAGCAGTTCGGCATGTGAATCGCGGACCCCGCCGGCAAATACCACGCCGTCGCCGAGCGGATCGCCGGATTACAACCAGACGGGCCAATATGTCGACGGTGACACGCGCGTCACGACCTATGATAAAGAACAGACATATACGTTCCGTACCTATCGATACTCGTGGCGGAGCAGCAACAGCACCTGCCGCAAGCAATATCGCAAGGGCTATTTTACGCGCACCTACGAGACGACGGTGACCGAGACGAAAACCGACGTTTTCGACAATCGATATACCTATGAGGATCGCGATTTCGACGTCAGTCTGGCCAAGACCGGCGCGGCTATCGTCACCGATACGGGCGATTCGGGAACCAGCGTCAGCTATACTTGGGGCGGCTGCCTCATCGAACGCGCCACGGCTGAATTCGATTCCGATGAGACCGCGCCATCGGACGCGCTCGACATGGATATCGACCTGGTACCCGACGCCGATGTCGATACCCAGTGGCGACTTTTGATCCCCGAAATCGCATTTGCGCGAGCGAGCCATCCGGCCAATCAGCCGGCCTCGAGCGACCCGATCACGGTCAACGAGTTCAACAGCAATGGCAGCCGGAACATCACGCTGGATACCAGTTCCAAAGGCCGGTGGCAGCGTTATTCGAAATATTGGGGCGATGGCTGGGGTGTCTGTCCGGCCCCCGCCATGAAGCTGACGACGATGACCGCTGATAATCGCAGCACCTTCAATACCTATGTCCAGTCGCTTCAGCCGCTGGGCGGCACCTATCACGATGCCGGGATGATTTGGGGCGCGCGGCTGCTCTCGCCAACAGGCCTGTTCGCTGACGAAAATGCGACGGCGCCGAACGAGCGGCCGATCAGCCGCCACATCGTCTTCATGACCGATGGCGCGATGGCGCCGAACATGGGGAACCTGACTTTTCAGGGCTATGAGTATCTGATGCACCGCGTCGGCGGAACGACCGACGGCGAGCTTCGAGATCATCACAACAACCGCTTTCAGCAATTGTGCCGAGCGGCGCGCCAGCGGGGGATCACCATCTGGGTCGTATCCTTCGGGATAGGCAGCGATGCCAGCCTGAACAGCTGCGCTTCCTCCGGCGCGGCGTTCGAGGCCGACAATGCCGCCGAACTCAACGAACAGTTCCAGGCGATCGCACGACAGATTTCCAAGCTGAGGCTGTCGCAATGACCGGCGTCCGCACCCTGCTGCGCCGGCTGCGGCGGAGCGAGCGCGGCACCGCGTTCGTCGAATTCGCGCTGACCGCGCCGGTGTTCCTGCTGATCCTGCTCGGCATCTTCGATTACTGCTGGCAGATGTATGGGCAGCAAGTGCTGCAAGGCGTGGTCGCCAAGGCGGGCCGCGATGCGACGCTGGAAGGCTTTGCCGCCGATCAGGAGGCCCTCGACGATCGGGTCGAGGCCGAGGTGAAGAAGGTCTTCAAGAACGCGACCGTGAGTTTCAACCGCCGCACGTTCGACGATTACAGCGACATCAAGCCGCTGCGCTGGGTCGATACCAACGGCAACGGCGTCCAGGATCCCTCGCCCGACGATTGCTGGGAGGATGGCGGCAAGCAGGGCAATGGCGGCGCCGACGACGTCGTCCAATATACGGTGTCGATGCGTTTCGACCGCGTGCTGCCGGTGTGGAGGATGCTGGGCCAGCCGCAGTCCAAGACGCTGACCTCGACGACGCTGCTGCGCAACCAGCCCTTCGCCGCCGACGGCGAAGTGCTCGCGGAGACGTGCGGATGACCCTGCCCCGCCCCCTTCGTCGCCGGGCGCGGATCGTCGCGCGCCGTTTCGCGCGCAATGTCCGCGGCGCGGTGATGCTCGAAATGGCCTTTGCCATTCCCTTCCTCGTGCTCGTCGGTTTCGGCGGGCTGGAAATCGCCAATCTGACGCTGGCGCACACGCGCGTCAGCCAGCTCGGACTCAACACCGCCGACAATGCGGCGCGTATCGCGGCGGGCAGCAACCTAACGCAGCCGCAGGTGCGCGAGGTCGATATCAACGAAGTGTTCGCGGGCGCCGAGCGGCAGGCGGCGGGCCTGAATTTCGAGAATAACGGCCGCATCATCCTGTCGAGCCTCCAGCGCAACAATGATGGCGGCCAGACGATCAAATGGCAGCGCTGTTTCGGCAATATGGAGGTCGCCTCGGCCTATGGCGTCGAAGGCACCGGCGCGACCGGCACCGATTTCCCAGGCATGGGCCCGGTGGGCCGCGAGGTGACCGCGGCGGCGGGCACGGCGATCATGTTCGTCGAGGTCACCTATGAATATGAGCCGCTGCTGTTCGGCAAATGGCTCGGCCCGCAGACCATCCGTTCGACCGCGGCCTATAATATCCGCGAGGCGCGCGACCTGTCGGGCGTGAAGTCGCCCGGCGACAGGGCCGATTGCGACTGACGGCGCGCACGCCGGCGCGAGTGAAGGCAGCGTCGATCGGGCATTTATTCGCAAAGCTCCGCCTGCTATCGCCCGCGCATCGATGACGGCGACCCATCCCCCCGACAGCCAGCTACGCGGCTTCGTCGCGCTGCTCCCCGCCGCGGCGCGGCCCTATGCGCTGCTCGCGCGTTTCGACCGGCCGATCGGCTGGTGGCTGCTTTACTGGCCCTGCGCTTTCGGCGTCGCGCTGGGTGGCGGGGCGGTGAGCCACTGGCCGCTCTTCCTCTGGCTGCTGCTCGGCGCGATCGCGATGCGGGGGGCGGGCTGCGTCTATAACGACATCGTCGACCGCGACCTCGACGCGAAGGTCGCGCGCACCGCATCGCGGCCGGTGGCGAGCGGCGCGGTGTCGGTGCGCTATGCCCTGCTGTGGACCATAGCCCTGTCGCTGGTGGGATTGCTGGTGCTGCTCCAGCTGCCGCGGCCGGCGCAGATCGTCGCGCTCGCGAGCCTGATCCTCGTCGCGGGCTATCCGTTCATGAAGCGCATTACCTGGTGGCCGCAGGCGTGGCTGGGGCTGGTGTTCAGCTGGGGCGCGCTCGTCGCGTGGGTCGCGGTGGGCGGGCCGGACGGGCTCGGGCTGCCTTTGCTCTATGCCGGCTGCATCGCGTGGGTGATCGGGTATGACACCATTTATGCGCTGCAGGATATCGAGGACGACATGCTGATCGGCGTGAAGTCGAGCGCGCGCGCGATGGGCCACCATGTGAAGGGCGGGGTTGCGATCTGCTACGCCGCCGCGCTCGCCTGTTGGGGCGGCGCCGTCTGGGCTGTGCGCCCCGATTCGCTGGCGCTCGCCGCGCTGTTGCCCGCGGCGGTGCATCTGACCGGACAGGTGGTGACGCTCGAACCCGCGAACGGAGAGGATGCGCTGGCGAAATTCCGCAGCAATCGCTTTGCGGGGTTGTTGGTGTTCGCCGCGATGCTGGTGGTGGGGACGGCGCCCTGATTCGCTCCTCCCTGTGGCGAAGCCATGGGGATGATTATTCCGCCGCGAGCAGTTCCTCGGCGCCGCCGAGGTCGACCGAGACGAGGCGGCTGACGCCGCGTTCGACCATCGTCACGCCGAACAGGCGATGCATGCGCGCCATCGTGACGGCATTGTGGGTGACGATCAGGTAGCGGGTGTTGGTTTCGCGCGCCATGCGGTCGAGCAGGTCGCAGAAGCGTTCGATATTCGCGTCGTCGAGCGGCGCATCGACTTCGTCGAGGACGCAGATCGGCGCGGGGTTGGTGAGGAACAGGCCGAAGATCAGAGCCACCGCGGTCAGCGCCTGCTCGCCGCCCGAAAGGAGCGTCAGCGTGCCGAGGCGCTTGCCCGGCGGCTGCGCCATGATTTCGAGGCCGGCTTCGAGCGGGTCGTCCGAGTCGACGAGTTCGAGATGCGCCTGCCCGCCGTTGAACAGCGTCGTGAAGAGGCGCTGAAAATGCGCGTTCACCGCCTCGAACGCCGCGAGCAGCCGCGCGCGGCCTTCGCGATTGAGACTGCCGATCGAACCGCGCAGGCGGTTCACCGCTTGCGTCAGCTCCTCGATTTCGGCGGCACTCTTCTCGCGTTCGGTGTCGAGTTCGACGAGTTCGTCGGCGGCGACGAGATTGACGGGGCCCAGCCGCTCGCGGTCGGCGATCAGCCGGTCGTGCTGCGCCGATTCGGCGTTGGCGTCGCCGACGCTCGCGCTGTCGAACCCGGCCTTTTGCGGGAGCAGCGGCGGCGGGCATTCGAAACGCTCGCCCGAGAGGCGGCCCATCTCGATCCGGCGGAGTTCGGCATTTTCGGAGCGGGCGACAGCGCCGGCGCGGGTTTCGCGCGCGGCGGCGACGCGCTCGCGGATCGCATTCAACGCGGTTTCGGCCTCGCGCAGCGAGGATTCGGCGGCGCGCTCCTGCGCTTCGGCGGCGGCAACCCTGTCGCGCAGCGCGGCTTGCCGGGTTTCGGCCTCGGCGCGCTGTTCGGCGAGCCTCGCGGGAACGTCGGCGAGCTTGTCGGCTTCGGCCGCGAGCGCCTCGGCGCGCTTGTCCATCTCGGTCACGCGGCGCGCGGCCTCGCCGGCGCGTGCCTTCCAGCTCTTGATCTCGGCGCTGACGACCGCCTGCCGCTCGCTGAGGCTCGCGAGCGTGCGTTCGTGCGCCGCCAGCGCGCCCTGCGCCGTGCTGGCGTCCGCACGCGCGCGCTCGGTCACCTGCTCCTCGGCGTCGAGCGCGGCGCGGGCCAGCCGCTCGTCGGGGAGCGCGGCGAGCGCGGCCTCCTGCGCGGCGAGCGTTTCGGCGGCTTCCCTTGCGGCCTCGGCGATCTCGGCGAGGCGGCGGTCGAAGAGCGCTGCGGCATCGCGGTGCCGATCGAGCGCGGCCTGCGCCTGGTCGGCGGCGCGCAACGCGGTGCGGCGCGTTTCGTCGGCCTGCGCGAGCGCCTTGCGCGCGGCGCCAGCGGCCTCGGCCAGTTCGGCGGTCTTCGCGGCGGCGGCGTCGCGGCGGTCGCGAAGTTCCTGCACGCCGAGTTCGACCTGCGGCCGCTGCGCCGCGAGCGCGTCGAGACGGTTCTGGCGCTGCAGCCGCTCGGTCGCGGTCGCGCCGTCGCCGCGCGTCACGAAGCCGTCCCAGCGGCGCATCACGCCATCGGTGGTGACGAGGCGCTGGCCCACCGCGAGCGGCTGACCGCCATCGCTTGTCGCCACCGCGACCTGCGCGAGGCGGCGCGCCAGCGCGGCGGGGGCCTGGACGAATTTGGCAAGCGATTCGGTGCCCGCGGGAAGCGCGGGATCGCCCTTCGCCGCATCGGCGCCGCCCCAGCTGCGCGCCGCGTCACGGTCGGTCCCGGCATCGAGATCGTCGCCGAGCGCCGCGGCGAGCGCGGCTTCATAGCCGGGCGCGACGCGGAGCTGGTCGAGGATGCGGCCCTCGTCGCTGCGCGCGGCGGCGAGCGCGCGTTCGAGCGTCGACGCCTCGCCTTCCAAGGCGGCGAGCGCGGCGCGCGCCTCTGCCAGCGCCGCTTCGATACCCGCGAGGTCGGCGGCGGTCGCTTCGCGATCGGCCTCGGCGGCGTGCAGCGCATTTTCCGCGGTCGCGATCGCGGCTTCGGCGGCTTCGGCGGCCTCCGCGCTGTCGGCGAGCGTCGCGGCGAGTGCGGCGCTGTCGCCAAGCGAGGCGACCTCGGCATCGACGCGCGCCTTGTCCCCGGCGACGCGGCGCACCGCAGCTTCGGCGCTTTCCACCGCCGAAACGGCGATACGCCGGTCGGCGGCCTCGCTCGCGGCCCTGGCGCGCGCTTGCGCAAGCGCGACCTCGGCATCGCGGAGGCGCGCCTGCGCGGCAAGGCTGGCTTCGGCGAGCGCGGCCTTGCCTGCGCCGTGCCCGGCGATGTCCTGCGCCAGCGATTTGGTTTCGGTGTCGAGCGCGGTCAGCGCGGCATGCGCCTCGCGCGCGAGTTCGCCTTCGTGCGCGCGGTCGTCGGCGATGCGCCGCTGCTGCGTCGCCAGATCTTCGAGCCGCTGGAGCGCGGCGCGTTCCTCGCCCTGCAGCCGCACCTGCGTCGCGGTGGCTTCGGCGAGCGCGTCGCGCTGCGCCTGTGCATCGCTGCGCGCCGCCGCGACGCGGGTGGCGACCTCGGTTTGCGCCTTCGATATGGTTTCGAGCTCGTCCTGCGCGGTTTTCACCGCGGCTTCAGCGGCGTCGGCGTCGCGGCGCGCCTGATCGGCGGCGGCAGCGGCATCACGCCAGCGCGCGTAGATCAGCCGCCCTTCGGCGATGCGGATATCGTCGCTGAGCTTCTTGTATTTCTCCGCCGCGCGCGCCTGCCTGCGCAGCGCGTTGGCGCGCACCTCCATGTCGGCGACGATTTCGGAAAGGCGGGTGAGATTGGTTTCGGTCGCGCGCAGTTTCTGCTCGGCGTCCTTGCGGCGGACGTGCAGCCCGGCGATGCCGGCCGCTTCCTCGAGCATCGCGCGGCGGTCGGTCGGCTTGGCGGCGATGACGTTGGCGATCTTGCCCTGGCTGACGAGCGCGGGGCTGTGCGCGCCGGTCGCGGCATCGGCAAAGATCAGCGCGACATCCTTGGCGCGCACGTCGCGGCCGTTGGCGCGATAGGCGCTGCCCGCGCCGCGTTCGATACGGCGGATGACCTCGAGATCGTCGCCGTCGCCGCCATCGGACAGCCCGGCGACGAGCGCGCCTTCGGTGTCGCAATGGAGCGCGACCTCGGCAAAATCGCGCGCGGGGCGCGACGAGGTGCCGGCGAAGATGACATCCTCCATCCCGCCGCCGCGCATCGATTTGGGCGAGGATTCGCCCATCACCCAGCGGATCGCTTCGAGCAGGTTCGACTTGCCGCAGCCATTGGGGCCGACGACGCCGGTCAGCCCGGGTTCGATGCGCAGTTCGGTGGGTTCGACGAAACTTTTGAAACCGGTGAGGCGCAGCCGCTTTATCTGCACGGGAGAAACCCGCGCAGTCTATCGAATCGGAGCTGGTGCAACCTTGGTGTCACATATCCCCCATGCAGCCGTCATGCCGTGCGGCACGGGGAGTCGCAAGGGGGTAGGAACACCGTCGCCTCCGCCTTTGCGGAGGCGACGGTGTTCCGTATGACGACGCCTTAGCGCGCGCCCATCGTGCGCAGGCGGTCGCGCAGCGGGCCCCAGGCGGCGATGCCTTCGGCGACCTGGCCGTTGATGACGAAGGTCGGCGTGCCGGTGATCTGATATTTCTCGACGCCCGCGTTGGTGCCCTTTTCGATCGCCTCGACATTTTCGACCTTGGCGAGGCACTGCTGGATCGTGGCGGCGGGGACGCCGCGCTGCTGGTAGAATTGGTCGATGCCCCAGCCCTTGGCGAGCGCGGTGAAGCGCTGCTCCGGCGGCAGCTTCATCGCTTCCTCGATCCCCGGCTGCGGCTTTGACGCGCCGGCGATGAAGGCCTCATGCTCGATGAAGGTCGCGTCGGCGAGCGGGAAGAAGCGGTCGGGGCCGGTGCATTTGACGATCGCGCCGGCGATCGCATCGACCGGGTGGAGCATGAACGGCGTCAGCTTGTACGATACGCGGCCGGTGTCGACGAAATCGCGCTTCAGCTCCTCGTGCGAATCCTGCGTGAATTTCGCGCAGTGGCCGCAGGTGAAAGCGCCGAATTCCTCGATCTTGATCGGGGCATCGGGGTTCCCCATGACCATGCCGTCGCCGTCGACGCTGACGACCTGCGACCAGCTCTTGCCGGCGGGCGGCGCGACCTTCGCGACAACCTCCTGCTCCTTGGCGGGGTCATCGGCGCCGCCGCCGCAGCCGGCGAGCGCGAGCGCGCCGAGCGAGGACAGGAGGGCGATACGAAGCGATGCGTTCATCTTTTTCTTTCTCCACGAAAACGGGGTTGCGCAGCTTTTAAGAGGCCTTGAGCGCGAGGTCGAGTTTCGATTTGAGCGCCGGCCAGGCGGTGACGTCGGCGTTGCGGCCATTGACGAAGAAGCTCGGCGTGCCCTCGACCCGGTCGGCGTTGAGCCCGATGTTGGTCATGCCCGTGAGTTCGGCCTGCGCGACCTCGCTGTCCAGCGCGGCGTCGAGCTGCGCCTGCGTATAGCCGCGCGCGCGCATCAGCGCGGCGAGGCCGGTGCCCGCGGCGATCTTGCGCGCGCGCTCGGCCGTGGGGCCTTCGAGCCAGCTCTTTTTCTGCGCCTCGGTGGCTTTCTGGACCTTGGCGATGGTCGCGGGGAAAGCGGCGAAGATCGCCTGATGATTGCCGGCGAAAGCTTTCGCACCGCCGACGCGCGCAAGCAGCGCCGCGGTCATGTCGACGGGGTCGCGGACGAGGTTGCGATATTCGAACAGCACCAGCCCGCGGTCGATATATTGGGTCTTGAGCGGAAGCGTGCCCGCCTTCGCGAAATCGGCGCAGATGTGGCAGGTATAGCTGAAATATTCGACGAGGCGGACCTTGGCGGCGGGATTGCCGGCGAGAAAGGCGCCGATCGGGGTGGTCGACACGGTCTGCGACCATGCGGCAGCTTTGGCGGGCGCCGCCGCGATCAGGCCGAGCGCAGCGCCCGAGAGCGCCAGCACCGCCGTCCGGCGGTCGAGAAGCGGGTCGTCAAAAGCGGACATCCGTCGTTCCTAACTGATCCGGGGAAGCTTGGGCGGTGTCGCCAGCCCTGCCGCCATGCGTTCGAGCACGGTGCGCAGTTCCGGGTCGCCAATGTCGCGCAGGCTGTCCCCCAGTTCGGCGGGTACGGGTTTCAGCATTGCCGGCGGCTGAACGGGCGCAGCGGGGGTGACCTGCCCGTGCGTCATGCGAACACTGGCGATCGCGGCATAGCCGAAGAAGCGGTTGACCGCGGCGACGATGTCGGGCGCGACATGCTGGAGCATCGGTGCGTGCGCGCCGCTGATCGTGAGGTGCAGCGTGCCGCCCGCTTTCTGCCCTGCCGGAAAGCGGATCATCGCGGGCTGGGTGACGTCGGCGAGCCGATCCCCGACGATCTCGCGCCAGCGGCTGACCACCGACGACTGGACGAAACCGAATTTGCGAAAGGCGGTGCGGCCGATTTCGGGGACGAGGTCGGAGATCGCACGCGCCTCGCCGCCGCGCGGGCGCTCATAGGGGCGCGCCGCCGCCTTGGTGGTTTTCGCGCCGCCTTTCGTTCCCGCTTTCGCCCGCACCTTTTTGGCGGGCGTGCCGTCTTCGGTGCCTTTCGTCATGCAGGGCGCCATGCCATAGGCGGGGGGTGAGCGTCCAGACTTCCGCTATCGTCGATGATTTCGCGCGCCGCCTGCTCGGATGGTATGACCGCTCCGCGCGGGTGCTGCCGTGGCGGATCGCGCCGAACAGCGGCGGGGTCCCCGACCCCTATCGCATCTGGCTGGCCGAAGTCATGCTTCAGCAGACGACCGTCGCCGCGGTAACGGGCTATTTCGCGCGCTTCACGGCGCGCTGGCCGACCGTCGCCGACCTCGCCGCGGCGGACGATGCCGACGTCATGGCAGCGTGGGCGGGGCTCGGCTATTATGCGCGCGCCCGCAACCTGCTCGCCTGCGCGCGCGCCGTGGTCGCGGATCATGGGGGGCGTTTTCCCGACAGCGAGGCAGGGCTGCGCGCGCTGCCGGGGGTCGGCGATTATACCGCCGCGGCGGTCGCGGCGATCGCCTTCGGACGCGCGGCGGTGGTCGTCGATGCGAATATCGAGCGTGTGATTGCGCGCTACCGCCTGATCGAGACGCCGCTGCCGACGGCCAAGCGCGAGATTCGCGCGGCGCTGGCGCCGCTGGTTCCCGCGGACCGGCCGGGCGATTTCGCGCAGGCGCTGATGGACCTTGGCGCAGGCGTCTGCACACCGCGTAGTCCGGCCTGCGCGATCTGCCCGGTGACGGCCGACTGCCGCGCGCGCGGTCGCCCCGACATCGAGCGCCTGCCCGTCAAGCCGCCGAAAAAGGCGAAGCCGCATCGGCACGGGGTCGCCTGGTGGATCGAGCGCGACGGCGCGATCTGGCTCACGCGGCGGCCCGACAAGGGGATGCTCGGCGGGATGCGTGCGCTGCCCGGCGGCGAGTGGACCGACGCGCGCGCCGCCGAGTCGGGAATCGTCAGCGTCGATCATGGCTTCACCCATTTCGACCTGACGCTGGCATTGGTGCGCCGCGAAGCACCACCGCAAGCCGGCGATGCCGCAGCGGAAGGCATGTGGTGGCCGATCGCGGACCTTGACGCCGCGGGGCTGCCGACGCTCTATCGCAAGCTGACCGACAAGATGCTGGAGAGAGATATATGACCATGATGGTATCGCGCCGCGCGTTGATGGGCGGGATCGCGCTGGCGGGTGCGGGCGCGCTGCTGCCGCGCGCCGCGCTCGCGTGGCGCGCCGAAGGCGCGGCGCTCTATCCCGCGACCAGCGCTTTCGTCAAAGGCTTCGTCGATCGCCGCGAACTTGCGGGCACGCTCGCCGCGATCGGCAAGGGACAGGCGGCGCCCGTCTTCATCGGCGCGGGGGTGCAGTCGAACGATTCATCGACGCCGGTCGGTCCCGACACATTATGGCGCCTCTATTCGATGACCAAGCCGGTCACCGGCATCGCGGCGATGCTGCTGATCGAGGATGGCAAGATGACGCTCGATCAGCCGATCGCCGATTTCCTGCCTGCTTTCGCCAATATGAAGGTGCAGAACACGCCCGACGGGTCGATCACCGACGTCCGCCCGGCGAGGGGCCCGATCACGGTGCGCCAGCTGCTGACCCACACCGCGGGACTTGGCTACAACATCATCCAGAAGGGGCCGATCAAAAAAGCCTATGACGATGCGGGCATCGTCGGCGGGCAGGCCAGCCGCCTGCCGATCCCCGGCTTCGCGCCGGTCGATCCCGCGCCGAGCCTTGCCGCCATGGCCGACCGGCTGGCGGCGCTGCCGCTCGTCTATGAGCCCGGAACCAAATGGAGCTATTCGATCAGCCTCGACCTGATGGGGCGGCTGATCGAGGTCGTGTCGGGGCAGGCTTTCGACGCGTTCCTGAAGGCGCGGCTGTTCGACCCGCTCGGCATGGCGAGCACCGGATTCATGGTAGAGCCCGGGGACGTCGGGCGCTTCACGAGCAATTATGCGCCGTTCGGCGGCGCGCTCATTCCCTTCGACCCAGCGGCGAGTTCGATCTATCTCGACCCGCCGCCCTATCCGTTCGGCGGCGGCGGGCTGGTGTCGAGCGCGCGCGATTACGACCGCTTCCTCGCGATGCTGCTGGGTGAAGGCCAAATCGGGGGCGCCACAGACGGCGTGCGCGTGATGAAGCCCGAAACCGCGCGGCTCGCGATGTCGAACCTGATCGCCGACAGCGTCGACCGCAAGGGCAGTTTCATCGACGGGCAGGGTTTCGGGGCGGGCGGGCGCGTGTCGCTCCCGACCTCTCCCGGCGGTGAAGGGATTTTCGGCTGGGCGGGCGCCGCGGGGACGATCGGCTTCGTCCATCGCAAGCTCGGTTATCGCGCTGCGGGCTATACGCAGATCATGCCGCCCGAATCGGTGCCTTTCCAGGGCAGGTTCGGCGAGACCTTCTTCAAGGATGTGGCGAGCTGATGCCCTTGCCGCTCGGTTTTACCGGCGCGCGTCTCGATCGCGCCGACCAGATGCGCACCAATGCGGAGGCCTTTGCCGCCGCGACGGCCGACCCGCGCGCGACCTGCCTGACGCTCGACGGGATTGATTTCGTGCCGGGGACAGGCGGCGGGTTGCTGTGGGAGCCGCTCGATCCCGCCGACGATCGCGCGCTGATGCTGCTCGGCATCGACGATGCGGGTGCGCCGCGTTTCGTGCGCGAGGCCGCGGCGGGCACGCGGGTAGACGCGCGCTCGCGCACCGTGATGCGGCTGCTGCCTTTGCTGTCGGCCGAGGAGGCGGCGCTGTATGGCGGCGCCCGCAGCCTCGTCGACTGGCATGCGCGCCATCGTTTCTGCGCGGTGTGCGGATCGCCGACCGACCTGTTTCGCGGCGGCTGGGGGCGGCGCTGCGGCAGCTGCAACGCCGAACATTTCCCGCGCGTCGACCCGGTCGTGATCATGCTCGCCGAGTTCGAGGGCCGCGTTCTCGTCGGGCGGCAGGGTGGTTTTCCGCCGGGCTTCTTCTCGGCGCTCGCGGGCTTCGTCGAGCCCGGCGAATCGCTGGAGGAAGCGGTGGCGCGCGAATTGTTCGAGGAAGCGGGCATCCATGTCACCGACGTTTCTTATGTGGCGAGCCAGCCCTGGCCCTTCCCCTCATCGCTGATGATCGGCTGCCGGGCGGTAGCGAAGGATCCCGCGCTGACGCTCGACACGACCGAGATCGAGGCGGCGATGTGGGTCGACCGCGCCGAGGTGCGCGCGGCGCTGGCGGGCGAGATGGGCGCAAGCTTCCTCGCGCCGCCGTCGCTGGCGATCGCGCGCTATCTGCTGGAGGATTGGGCGGAGTTGTAGGTAAGCGGTCTGGTGTCCGTTTTGGGGTGGGTTGCAGACAGGCTGCTTCTGACTCATGGAGCCAGATATCTGCCCTTCCCAGAACGATATCAAATTTCGATCAGTCTTTGGGATATCGTCGAGTAATACGCTCTGGGCGCTGAGGTATTGCCTCGTCAGGATCGAGTTGCACTATCTTTGCGCCCGAGCGTTTCATCGCTATCTTCGCCACCGACCAGTTCTGATCGGACATCGCGATGAAGACGGTTACCTCCGACAATGAACGGTCGGGCAGCTTTGCAGCTATCTTCTTTAAGACATTTACAAGGTTGGCCTCCGAGAGCGACGCCAGTGCTACCTTGTCCGCGTAGCTTTCGGTCAGCGCGTCGCGGACCCAAGTTTCAGACACGGCATAGTTATCCGCACTAGGGAGGCGGAGAACCGTCGTGGATGGCGTGTGTTCGTCACCGATCAGACGACCAACCGCCTCACGCAGATAGTCGTGCCATTCGCGCTCGGAGTTGGTTTTCGGACCGAGTAACGGAGCAAGAAACGCTGCCTTCGCGGCTGCATCATGCGCGGTTCGCGCTGCGAGAACCGTGCGAGCTGCAGCCAGCGCAGCGTCCCACGTGCCGCGGTTAATTGGCGATACCGTCCCGTCGGTAAGGTCGACCGCAATGTCGATTGTGGCGGGATCGGACACAAAATCCTCGGAAGGGATTACGACCGGAATTACCACTTTTTGCCCATTGGGCGAGAAGTGTGGATCACCCCGCCAGTGGATAGAACTGACCGAGTGGGGGAGAGCCTCAATGTAGTCGGCCGGGAGGATATCGGAAAGAGCGAGGGCTCGAACCAGCTTGCCTCTCGATCCGTAAATCACCACCGCGTTTGGCCCGTAGCCCGTGCCATGCCAATCATCGAACGTTATGGCATATTCACCATCGTCTCGAACGATAGCCGACACCGGGGCTACATCGTTCAAAATTTGATGTGCCCAGACAATCTGCCACCTCTTGTTCACCAGTCGCTCCAGTTGTGCGGTCGCAACCGACGCTCCACCTTCATTTTGTCCGGCAGTCTCGACCTCTTTTACCTTGTCTCCGAAATAGGCGAGTTGGCTCTCGATATCTCGAGGCGTGATCGTGATGCGGGCGTGGCCAGCGCAAGAGGAGTAAGTAGCAGTCGTTGGCAACACCCAGCTATCGGCGCATGCCGGTACAGGTGTTACCGACACTAGGATCGTAGCCAAGGCTAGCATACCCAGAGCACTAGCGATTCTCATTGTCCTCCCCTTTGGGATATGATGTATCATGCGAACGTCATCGCGCAACTCCGATCCAATTTCAGCGACCGCTACCCAAAGCAATAGGACGAACCCGCGCCAGTCTCCCGGGTCGCTGTCGAGATACGTCTACCCTTGCGGCACGCTCTCCCGCGATCTCAGCGACGGTACAGGATGTCTCGATGGCCGCTTTGGGCGCGGGCTTCTTTTGGAGTAAGGGGCCGCAGTCGGTCGGAAGCGGCCTTCCCCGACGCCGCGACTGCGAAGTTCAGTTGAGCGCCACGAACCGCGCCATGTCGTCGCGCGTCAAATATCGCACGTCGTCGAACGGCGTCGCGTTGGTCAGCGCATAAAAGGCCCGCGCCTTCGCGGCATCCATTCCCATTTCGCGGTAAAGCGCGAGATATTCGGCGTGGACCGGGTCGCTTGCCGGATAGTCGTTCGCCTCACGCCCATATTCGTCGGCCCAGCTATGCACGCCGAATTCGGCGTCGGGCGCGGCGCGGCGCGTGACGCCGGCCAGCCACAGTTCGACCGCGCCCGACCGGATCGACCCGCCCGCGGGCACGACCGTTTCCATGCCCTGGCGCCGGATCGCCCGCGCAAGGATCAGATTGGCGTCCTCGTCGAGGCTGCCGGGGCAATCGACCATCTCGAGCCGCCTCAGCCCCGGAAAGGCCGCGAGCATCGCCGCGAACTGGCGCGGGGTCGCCGAGGTGACGTCGCCCGCCATGCGGACCGTCGCCCCGTCGATCACAGCGAAAGGCCCGAAGCGCGCTTTCGCATGGCCGAGCGTTGCGAGACTGGCCGCGGGCGCATAGCGCCGCGCCGCTGCAAGCTCCGCATCCTCGACCAGCGCCTCGTCATCGAGCAGCGCCATATCCTCGTCGATATAGTCTGCGCCCTCTTCGTCGCCGGCATCCTCATAGGTCCACGTCACCGTCGTCGTCGTGATCGTCACAAGCTGCTGCGCCTGCGCCGGCGCGAACGCCAGCACCGACGCCAAGGCGGCGACGATCAGCGTGCGAAGGAAGGCGGACGGCGAGATCATGCGTCCGCCTTCGCGCGGGCGCGATGATCAAAGGACCAACAGGCAGCGTCAGCGCGCCGTTAACCCCGTTTCGGGACGCTCAATCGCGATCGGGCGCACCGAGCGGGAAATAGGCGCGATACGGCCGCGCCTCCTCGACGCAGCGCGCGACCGCCGGATGCGCGAGCAATCGGGCGCGATAGGCGCGCAGATTCTCGCAGCCTTCCGGGATGGGATGAACCCAGTCGGCGTAGAACAGCGACGGGGCCGCTGCGCAGTCGGCCAGCGTGAAGCCATGCGGCGTCGCCCAGCCGCCGCCCGCCAGCTCCTTGTCGAGCCAGCCATAGACGGTATCGAGCGCCGCCTTCGACTGGTCGACGATCATCGGCACATGATGGTCGGGCCCGCGGATCGCGTCGGCGACCACCGCCTGCATCCGGCCCATCACATGATTGTCGAAGATGCGGTCGAACAGCCGCACCTTCAGCGCCGCCTCGAAATCGGTGGGGATCATCCGCGGCTCGGACACCAGATGGTCGAGATATTCGATGATGATCGACGATTCGAACCAGGGCACGCCATCGTGGACGAGCAGCGGGAACTGCCCCACCGGCCAATGCGCCTTCAGCTCGGGCATATGGCCGGGGAACGCCGGGTCGACCGAACGATAGTCGAATTCGATCCCCTTCTCGTAAAGCGCGATCAGCGCCTTCCACGTATAGGAGGAAAAGGGGTGTCCGTAGAAGATCAGCATCGATTGCCTTCCCTGCGCGTCAGCCGGCACCGACGGCTTCGCCTTTCAGCGCCGCCTCGATCTTTGCGATGTCGATCTTCTTCATCGTCATCATCGCGTCCATCGCGCGCTTGGCTGCGGCGCGGTCCGGGTCGGTCATCGCGCGCGTCAGCGCGCGCGGGGTGATCTGCCAATTGACCCCCCATTTGTCCTTGCACCAGCCGCACATGCTTTCCTCGCCGCCATTACCCACGATCGCGTTCCAGTAGCGGTCGGTCTCTTCCTGCGTGTCGGTGTTGATCACGATCGAAAAGGCTTCGTCCTGCCGGAATGCCGGCCCGCCGTTGATCGCGATGAAGGGGATGCCCATCACGGTGAATTCGACCGTCAGTACATCGCCTTCCTTGCCGTCGGGATAGTCGCTCGGCGAGCGGGTGGCGGCGATGAATTCGCTGTCCGGAAAGGTCGCGGCATAGAATTTCGCCGCCGCCTCGGCGTCATGGTCGTACCACAGGCACATCGTCACCGGTTCGCTACCGTTGCTCATGATCCGTCTCCTTTGCTCGCGGCGCTCAGGCCACCGGTTCGCCGCGCACCGCGGCCTCGATCGTCGCGATGTCGATCTTCTTCATCCCCATCATCGCCTCGAACGCGCGCTTGGCCGCGGCGCGGTCGCTGCCGGTTGTCGCGTCGAGCAGCGCGCGCGGGGTGATCTGCCACGACACGCCCCATTTGTCCTTGCACCAGCCGCACACGCTTTCCTGACCGCCATTGCCCACGATCGCGTTCCACAGCCGGTCGGTCTCCTCCTGCGTGTCGGTGTGGACCTGGAAGGAGAAGGCCTCGCTATGCTTGAAGATCGGCGGGCCGTTGAGCCCGACGCACGGCGTACCGAGCAGCGTGAACTCGACCGTCTGCACATCGCCCTCCTTGCCGCCCGGCGAATCCGCCGGCGCGCGGTTCACCGCGCCGACATGGCTGTCGGCAAAGGTCTTGGCATAAAAGGCCGCGGCCTCCTCGGCATCGCCTTCGTACCAGAGGCACAGGGTCATCGGGGTCTTCGTCATCGTCTCTCTCCTGAGTTTTCTTGGGGGGATTATGCTTTGCGCGGGCCGACGAAGCCGATCGGCGCACCCTCGGGGTCGATCGCGTTCATCGCATATTCGCCGCCGGGGATTTCCATCGGTTCGTTGGTGATCGTGCCGCCGTTCGCGGCCACCGCATCGCGCGCCCGGTCGATATCATCGACGCCGATGTAGAAATTCCACACCGGTGCCGGATAGCCCTCCATCAACGGCATCACCGCGCCCAGCCCCACATCGCCGCGCTGGATGAAGCGATAGGCGCCAAGCTCGCCCATCGGCATCTCGCCTTCCTGGCGCCAGCTGAAATGCTTTTTGTAAAAGGCGATGGCGCCGTCGGGGTCGCTCGTCGCAAGCTCGTTCCAGCGCATATGCTGCGCCCGATCGACCGAAAACACGTCGCTTTCGCCGCCGCCCTCGGGCGGGATCGGGTCCATGATATAGAAGGGCGCGCCCTGCGGGTCGCTGACCATCGCGATGCGCCCGACGGGCAGGTCGGTCGCCGGCATGTGCACCGCGCCGCCATCGGCCTTGATCGCGTCGATCGCCTTGTCGACATCGGCGACATGCAGATAGCCGAGCCAGCCCGGCCGCGCCCCGCCCGCGATCATGTCGGCGTTCAGCGCCAGCACCCCGCCGGCGTTGCCGCCGTCGGCGCGCCCGATCATCCGATAATCCATGTCGCCCGCCGCCGGATCGCGCTCCGGCGCGATCGTCCAGCCGACCACCGCGCCGTAAAAGCGCGCCGCGCCCGCCGGGTCGGGGGTCATCAGTTCGTACCAGATGAAGTTCGATGCGTCGTTCATCGTCTCTCTCCTCGATCTTGATCGTCAGTAAGTCAGGCTCGGGAACCAGTCGCCGCGTCCTTCGGGCGTCATGTCGAGCAGCCCCCACAGCGGATCGACCAGGTCGCCCGCGCGGTGGTGCTGGCCGGGATCCTCGGGCGCATAGGCCATCTCGCTCGCCCAGACGTGGCGGATGACACCGCCATCGCGGTGAAAGACGTTGAAGATCGTCTCGTCCCAATTTTCGCCCGGCTTCATGCCATGCTCGGCGCGCTTGGCGTCGCTCAGCTTCGAAGTGTCGCCGAAATAGTCGGCCGAATAACGCCCATCGACATCGGACAGGAAGACAAGGTGCGGCCAGCGCCGGTCCTTCGCCCAGGCTTCGAGCCGCGCGATCGGCGATTTCGCCACGACATAGAGCGGCGCCCGTTGCCCGACATGGCGCACGCTGCCGTCGATCGCGTCGAGCATATGCGTGCAGCCGTTGCACGGCTTGTCGCGCTCGGGTCCGAACATGAAGCTTTGCAGGATGATGCTCGGCTTGCTGTCGAACAGCGCGGAGAGCGTCACCCGCTCGGGCCGCTGATCGGCGCCGATCCGCTCGAAACCATAATCCTCGGGCACTTCGCCGCCGGGCGGCAGCGCGCGGCGTTTCGCCGCCACCGCCTCGATCTGCCGGCGCAGCGCGATCTCGTCGGCAAGCAACTCGGCGCGCGCCGCGCGATATTCCGGGCTCTCGTTCGGGAAGGACAGATGTTGCATGTCTTTTCCTTTCATTCCGGGGAGGGGGTGGCGTTGATATCGAGCATCTCGACGCGCTCGACGCTTCTGCTCACCCTGCATATCCCTTCGTCGTTTCGATCGGCGGGGCGCGAAAGCCCATCGCCGCCCATGCCGTCAGCAGCCGCCACATGAATTTGCCCGACGGCGTGCGGTAATTGGGGATGTCGCCCGGCAATTCGGTGCCGTCCGGCCGGTCACCGACGATCGTCCGCATTTCGGCCGCCGGCCGCTCTTCTGCGGCGATGCGGTCCGAATAGACGCTGAGCCAATGCCCCTTGGTGAATTCGAGCGCGATCGGCGCGTGACAGCATCGCGCGACAAAGCGCCGCGTGGGCGACTCGGGGGTCAGCCGATGCTCGTCGAGCCGGTCAGATCCCGACAGCCATTCGATCCGGTCCTTGCGCATCAGGACATAGGGCGTGCCGCCATCGGCGCCGACGACCTCCGGCGCGCCGGGCACGGCCGCGAAACGCCGGCCCGCTTGCTGGCAGCTCTGGCAGTAACAGGTCGCCGCAACGATCGGCTTGCCGCTCAGCTCCAGCGTCACCGCGCCGCACCGGCACGATGCGGTGCGCTTGATATCGCGATCGTCGGTCCCGGCCGTCACGCCGATGCCTCCAGCGCGGCCATCGCCTCGGCGATCCTCACCGGCGCCTTGGGGCGCGCGTACATCGCATCCAGATAGGCGCGGAGCGCGGGGGCGTCGCCCAGCAGTCCTTCCTCCCGCGCCCAGTCGAGGGTGAAGGCGGCGTTGAAATCGGCCACCGTGACCTGCTCGCCGACGACGAAGTCGCGCCCCTGCATATGCTGCTCGAACACCGCGACCATGCGCTCGCCGTCGCGCTTCGCCAGCGCGATTTCGTCGTCCGATTTCTCGTCCGCCGCATAGAGGAAGCTATGCAGCGCGATCCGCCACAGCGGTGCTTCGATCTCGGTCATCAGGAAGAACAGCCAGTGATACATCAGGCCGCGGCCTTCCGGTGCATCGGGGATCAGCCCGCCGCCCGGGAAGCGGTCGCCATATTTGTCGGCGAGATAGAGCTGGATCGCGGCGGACTCGCTCACCACCAGGTCGCCGTCGACCAGCACCGGCAGCTTTGCCGCCGGGTTGAGCGCGAGGAACTCGGGCGTCCGCTGCTCGCCGGCGCCCAGATCGACCGGGATCATTTCATGCGGCAGGTCGAGCTCGTTCAGCAGCCACAGCGCGCGCAGCGCGCGGGTGGGGGGCGTGCCATAAAGTTTGATCATCTTGTCGTCGTCCTTTCGCTCCTCCCTGTGGCGCAGCCATGGGGAGGTGGCAGCGGCGAAGCCGCTGACGGAGGGGCAATGGCGCGAGGTCGCGGCCCCTCCACCATCCTTCGGATGGTCCGCCTCCCCACCGCTTCGCGGCAGGGAGGAACAGAGCATCACGCCTCGACGATCGGCTCGAATCCGCCATAGATCATGCGCGCGCCGTCGAACGGGTTGGTCGCAGGATCATGCTTCATCCGCTCGTCGGTCATCATCTTTTCCCAGCCGGCGACCCGCGCTTCCTTGCTCGGCCATTCGACCCAGCTATAGACGATGCTCTCGCCGTCCTTCTTGTGCGCGGCGCGGGCATAATCGGTGACCTTGCCGTCGGGGACATCGTCGCTCCACGCCTCGACGACGCGCGTCGCGCCATAATCGATGAAAACGGCCGACATCTTCTGCGCCAGCTTGCGATAGGCTTCCTTGTTGCCGTCGGGGACGGGGACGATATAGCCGTCGGCATAGCCGAGCTTGCCTTCAGCGCGCTCGTCGACGATCGAATCGAAGCCACCATAGATCATCCGCATTCCATCGAACGGCATGGTTTCGCCCATATTCTTCATCCGCGGGTCGCTGCGCATCTTCGCGTTTGCGGCATCGCGCGTCGCCTTGTCGGGATATTCGAACCAGCTGAACACGACGGTTTCGTCGGGTTTCGCCTGCACTGCGCCCTTGAAGTCGTTCACCTTGCCGTCGGGGACGTCGTCGCCCCAGCATTCGACCATGCGCGTCACGCCGAATTCCTTGAACAGCGGCGCCGCGTCGGCCGCATGCTTGTAATAAACATCCTTGTTGGCGGTGGGCACCGCGGCGACAAATCCTTCTACATAGGTCATCTTCTCTCTCCTTCGGGGGGTTGGAGTCGTTTTCAGGCGGGCGGACCCGCCTCTTCGCTGAACGCGGCAAGCTGCGCCGCCAGCGCCTTCTGGAACGCCGGACGCGCGAGGCAGCGGTCGAGATAGGCCTGCAATCGCGGCTGCTCGGCGATCAGCCCGGCCTCGACGCCTTCGCGCAGCACGGTCGCCATCGCGATGTCGGCGACCGTGAAGTCATCGACCAGATATTGCTTGTCGCCCATCGCGTCGTTGAGGCGGCCCAGCCGGCCCTGGATGAACTCGATCAGGCTCGGGCGGCGCAGCTTCGCCCATTCCTCGTCTTTCGCGAACAGATCGACATTGCCCAGCTCGAACAGCATCGGCTCGACGCTGTTATAGGCGGCGAACAACCAGGCGAGCGTGCTCGCGCGCGTCTGGGGATCGCGCGGCATCAGGCGCGCGTCCTTTTCCGCGAGGTGGAGCAGGATCGCGCCGCTTTCGAACAATCGCACGCCATTGTCGCACAGCACGGGGACCTGCCCCCACGGCTGGAACAGGAAATGGTCGGCGGGGCGGTTGATCGCGCTGATCAGATGTTCGGCATAATCGAGGCCGATTTCCTCGCACGCCCAGCGCGGGCGCAGGTCGCGGACATAGCCGCGCGCGAAGTCGGGAACCCAGTCGAAGGCGGTGACTTCAAGCTTGCTCTCGGGATTGACGGGCATGGGGAACTCCTCTCGCTTTTCTTGTGGGGGGGTAAAAGGACGGCGGCGGCGGCGCCTTGTCGTCGAGGAAGGGCACGACCATCGCCGTGATCGCCGGGATTTCGCCCATGATCCCGATGTGCGAGGTCGCGGGCAGGATCGCGAGGCGCGCCTTCGGCGCCGCGGTCAGGAAACCCTGCGTCGCGGCGGCGACGTCGCCGCCGCCGCGCAGCTTGAACAGGGCGATCGCATGGTCGAGCGTCACGCCGTCGGCGTCGCCGATGATCACCATCGTCTTGCCGGGGATTGCGCGGACGGCGGCGTCGGACCAGCCGAACGGTGTCGCGTCGAGCGACTTGATGTTCGCGACGAGCGTCGGGAATTTGTCGGGCGCGGGCGACAGGCGCCGATATTCGGTGTCGATCGGGCTGCCCGCGAAGATGTCGGGGGTCAATTTGGCGATGCCCGCCAGCACTTCGGGATACCAGCCTTCGAGGCGCGAGGTCGCCGACAGGATGACCTGCTTGCCGACCTTGTCGGGATGCCCGACCGCCAGCGCGACCGCGGTCGAACCGCCCATTGAATAGCCGAGCACGTCGGCCTTTGCGACGCCGAGCTTGTCGAGCACGGTGGCGGCATCGTCGGCCATGCGATCATAGCTCAGCGGCGTGTCGACGCCGCCCGAACGGCCATGGCCGCGCGCATCGATCGCGATCACCGGCCGCGATGCGGCGAGCGGGTCGATCAGCGGTTTCATCGCGTCGGCGGACATGAAGGCGCCGTGCAGGATCAGCAGCGGAGTGCGGCCCGATGCAAGGTCGCCGTGCACCTGATAATGGATCGCGGCGCCGGCGACATCGACATGCCCGCTTTGCCCGGCCCTCGCGGCCGGTTGGCTCGCGCCGGGGGTTTGCGCCGCCGCGGGCTGCGCCACGGCTGCGATCGTCGCCGCGACCGCGATCATCGCGAAGGCGGAGGCAAGCGCGGGGAGGGGAGAGCGTCGGGTCATCGAATCATCCTCTTGTTGACTAGACGGCGCCTAGGCGCGTTTGCCTTTGAAATAGGCGACGAGGCCCATCGCGTGGCCGTGGCCGAGGTCGAAATCGGCGTTCAGCCAGTCGATGACCTGTCCCGCCTTCACCCCGGACGCGAGGCCTTTTTCGTCGGCGAGGCCCTTGTCGATCGCCAGCGCGTGGAGCGCGGCGGGCGACTGGCCCGTCTTGGCTTCGATATTGGTCATATAGGCCTGGAAACTCATCGCTCAGACCCTCCCTGCGGCGGGATGGACCAGCAAGCGCAATGCGGGCGAACGTAGCCACAGACCCGCCCAAAGCATCACGCCCAGATAGACGCCGAACAATGTGTGGCTGAACATCGGGCTGCCGATGCGCAGGTGGGTCGCGATCGCGCCGCCGAGATAGCCGGTGATCAGGATCGCGCCGAGCACCGCGGTGCGCGGCCAGATATAAAGCAGCGTCGGGATCAGCAGCAGGATGCCGAGCATATACATCGTGCCGACATCGAGCGGCCAGCCGAGGCCGGGCGGGCTATATTTGATCGCGACCTCGGGCGCCGCGAGCTTGAGCCCGGCATCGAAGAGGAGGAAGAGGATCACAAGGCCGCTCAGGACGCGGCCGGCGATCAGCTGACCCTTGCCGGGGACGATATCGGTCATTTCTCTTCCTCCTCCCGGTGGTCGGTTACGCCGTGGCTTCGACCGGGGCGTCGGTCGGGATCGCGGTGGGGTCCATCCACATCACTTCCCAGATATGGCCGTCGGGATCTTCGAAGCTGCGGCCGTACATGAAGCCGAAATCCTGCGTCGGGGTCGGGTCGGCCTTGCCGCCCGCCTTGACCGCCTTGTCGACCTGTCCGTCGACCGCCTCGCGGCTGTCGGCCGAGACGCAGAGCAGGACCTGCGCGGTCGTGCGCGCGTCGGGGATCGCCTTCGACGTGAAGGTCGCCCATTTTTCATGCGTCAGCAGCATGACGTGGATCGACCCTTCCTCGACGACCATGCACGCGGCGGTGTCGTCGGTGAAGGCGGGGTTGTTCGCCGCGCCGACCGCCTCGTAAAAGGCTTTCGACTTCTCAAGGTCGGTGACGGGCAGGTTCACGAAAATCATCTGGGGCATCGTCTTCTCTCCTTGGGGGGTGGTGGGTGTTGAAGTCAGCGTGCGCGGCGCGCGGCCGCAATTACCTGGCGCATCATGCCGCGCCTCCGCGCCCGAACAGCATCCGGACATAACGCTTCAGGTGCGTGACGGTCCCGCGCGCGATCGCCGGGTCGTTCGTCGTTTTGGCCAGGACGAAGGCGCCCTGCAGCACCGACTGGACATGCTGCGCCAGCCCGATCGCGGTGACGTCTGCGGGCACCTCGTACAGGTCCATCGCGGCCTGGATGTCGGGGGCGAGCGCCTCGCAATAGGCGTTGATGCTCGCCTCGCACGCGGCGCGGATCCGGTCGCTCGTCGCATAGGCTTCCTGCACCATCGTGCCGACGAAGCAGGTGTAATCTTCGGTGGGCCCGTCGAGCATCGACAGGCGGAAATCGATATGGCCGAGCAGCCGGTCGAGCGGATCGTCGAGGTGGACGTGCGGCGCCAGCTCGAACATCGGGCGCGCGCGATCGGTCCAGCCCTCGGCGGCCGCCACCGCCAGTTCTTCCTTCGACGCGAAGTGGTGGAAGAAGGCGCCCTTGGTCACGCCCGCCGCCGCGCAGATCTGGTCGACTGTCGTCGCCGAATAGCCCTGCCTGCGCACCGTGGCATGCGCCGCGGCGATCAGCTTCGCCCGCGCGCTGCCGCGCGGCGCGCGCTCGCCCGGGGTGCCGCCGCCCGCCGGGGGGACGGTGCGGGCGGCGGCTGCGGGAGTCGCGGGGGAGGTCGGGGGCGTCTGATTCGTCGTCATGCGAATCGACATACCGACTGGTTGGTATGTTGTCAAACCCGCAATCGCCCCCACCCGCCGCGGCACCTTCGTAACCTTCCGAAAAAGACTCGACCTTCCCGCCACTTCGCCTAAAGAGGGCCTCGGAACAAAGGGGGCACATGGTGCTGTTCCGGGGGGAATATGGTCGCTGTCGTTTCAACCACCGCCTATCTCGGCATCGAAGCCCGCGGGGTCGAGGTGCAATGCCAGGTCACGCCGGGCGTCCCGCGCTTCGTCGTCGTCGGCCTGCCCGACAAGGCGGTCGGCGAAAGCCGCGAGCGCGTCCGCGCCGCGATCGCCGCGATCGGCCTGGCGCTCCCTCCCAAGGTCATCACCGTCAACCTCTCGCCCGCCGACCTGCCCAAGGAAGGCTCGCACTACGACCTGCCGATCGCGCTCGCGCTGCTCGGTGCGATGGGGGTGATCGATGCCGAGACGCTCGCCTCCTACGTCGTCGTCGGCGAGCTCGGGCTCGACGGGCGCGTCACGCCGTCGCCCGGCGTCCTGCTCGCCGCGATACATGCGGGCAGCGTGGAGCGCGGACTGATCTGCCCCGCCGCGCAGGGGCCGGAGGCGGCGTGGGCGGGCAATGTCGAGGTGATCGGCGCGCCCGACCTCCTGTCGCTGCTCAATCATTTCAAGGGCAATGCCCCGCTGACCCCGCCGGTCCCGGGCGAGGTCGAAATGCCCGCCCGCGCTGCCGACCTGTCGCAGGTCAAGGGACAGGAAACCGCGAAGCGCGCGCTCGAAATCGCCGCGGCAGGGGCGCATAATCTCATGATGTCGGGGCCGCCGGGCGCGGGCAAGTCGCTGATGGCGGCGTGCATGCCGGGTATCTTGCCCGACCTGACGCCCTCCGAAGCGCTCGAGGTATCGATGATCGCATCGGTCGCGGGAACGCTCGAAGGCGGACGCCTCGTCCGCGCGCGGCCGTTCCGCGCCCCGCACCATTCGGCCTCGATGCCCGCACTCGTCGGCGGTGGGCTGCGTGTGCGTCCGGGCGAAGTCAGCCTTGCGCATCTGGGCGTGCTCTTCCTCGACGAGCTGCCCGAATTCCAGCGCGGCGTGCTCGATTCGCTGCGCCAGCCGCTCGAAACGGGCGAGGTCAGCGTCGCGCGCGCCAATGCCCATGTTACCTTCCCCGCGCGCGTCCAGCTCGTCGCGGCGATGAACCCGTGCCGCTGCGGCCATCTCGGCGACCCGGCGCTCGCGTGCAGCCGCGCGCCGCGCTGCGCCGCCGACTATCAGGCGAAGCTGTCGGGGCCGCTGCTCGACCGCATCGACCTGCACGTCGAAGTACAGGCGGTGAGCGCCGCCGACCTCGTCCTGCCGCCCCCCGCCGAAGGCAGCGCCGAGGTCGCGGCGCGCGTTGCGGCGGCGCGCGATGTGCAAACCCGGCGCTATGCGGAGCACAAGGCGCGCACCAATGCCGAAATCGACGGCGAGCTGCTCGAAGCCGTCGCGACGCCCGATGAAGCCGGGCGCAAGCTGCTCGCGCAAGCCGCCGAGGCGATGCGGCTGTCGGCGCGGGGCTATACGCGTATCCTTCGCGTCGCACGGACGATCGCCGACCTTTCGGGTGCCGAAACGGTTGGTCGCATCCATATCGCCGAGGCGCTGAGCTATCGCCGCCAAGCGCCGAGGAACTGATGGAAACCTTCGCGTTCGAGGCCGACATCATCGAATGGCGTGGACCCGCGCCCTTCCTTTTTGCCGCGATTCCCGACGAACATGTCGGCGCGATCCGTTATGCCGCGATGACGACGAGCTATGGCTGGGGCGTGGTCCCCGTCGTGGCAATCATCGGCGACACCGAATTCGCGACATCGCTCTTCCCGCGCGAAGGCGGTTACCTGTTGCCCGTCAAGCTCGTTGTGCAGAAAGCCGAAGGCGTCGGGCTCGGCGACCGGATCGCCGTCATTCTGCGGGTCGGCCGACCCGCCGCGCGCTGAAGTGAATTTGCTCCATGGCAAAGAATTCACAACACATTGATGCGATACGGCGGCGATGACTGCGTTGCGCGCTCTCGGGGAACCATGGTGCGGCCGGCCTTGGCTCGGCCTTTTTGCCATGCTTCTCGGCCTGATGGCGGTGCCGGCGCATGGACGGGCGCTCGACGTCGAGCGCGACCTCTGTCACGCGGTGAGCAGCGCCGCGCTGGGCGACGATGCCATGACCGGGCTTCGCTTTTCGTGCCGCGGAACGCCGACAGCTTATCAGCAGGGGAGCCTGTGGCTTCGTACCCCGATCGACGGCTCGGGGCCGCATCGCGGTCTGGCGCTGATGGTCCACAATTCGCGCTTCGACCGACTCGCGGTCGGCTTTTCCTATGCCGACGGCGCGACGCGCTGGCAGCAGGTGCGCAGCGGCGATTTCGGTTCGCACTGGCGCGCTGGCGGACAGATATTGTTCGAAGCACCTGCCCGCGGTGCGGCGCTCACGGCGGTGACAATGCGCTTCGACGGAATTTCGGGGCACCGGTTCGTGCAGGCGCGGATCGTCTCGAAGGACGAGGCGGGAATGCAATCGGCGGGCATGGCGGCGGCGGTCGGCGCCGCGCTGACCCTGCTGCTCGTCAGCTGCATTTACAGCATGTCGCTCGCGGTCGCGGTGCGCCGCCAATATCTCGCCTGGCAGGCGGCCTGGGCGGCGACGATGTTGCTCTGGGGTACGCTCTGGTCGCAGACGCATCTGGCGCTCGTGCCTGCGATGGCGGGGGCTGTGACGGCACAGGCTGGCACTTTCCTCGCCTGCCTCGCCATCGCTGTTGCGACCGCGAGCGCGGTCACCGCGGTCGAACGCGGCACCGTGCCCAAGGGACTCCGGAGGACAGCGCTGTTTTTCGGGGTCGGCGTCGGCCTCGCGGGTGTTCCGCTGGCGCTCATCCGGGGCGGCAGCCTTGCCGGACTGGCAGATCTGCTCGGACTCCTCGTCATCGCCGACCTTGTCGCGGTCGTCGCCTATCTCGGCTGGGCTTGGCGGCGCGGGTCGATCGAGGCGCGCGATTTCCTCGGCGCCTGGGGGTTGCCCATGGCGGTGCTGGCATTCATCCACATCGTCGATGTCGAGGACGGCTTCTGGGGTGGCGGGTCAAAGCTCGTCGTGCTTGTCGCCGCGACGTGGCAGGCGCTGTGGCTCGCCGCCGCGGCGACGCGCCGGCTTGCTCACCTGCGGATCGAGCGCGACCATGCACGCGATGCCGAAGCGCAGGCGCAGCGGCTGGCGCGGCGCGATCCGCTGACGGGCTTGCCCAATCGCCGCGGCTTCATCGACAGCGTGACGCCGCTGCTCGATCGTGCGCGCACGGATAATCTGCCGGCTGCGCTGCTGCTCGTCGATATCGACCGCTTCAAGTCGATCAACGATATCTACGGCCATGATGCGGGCGACGTGGTGCTGTGCGGCATCGGCCGCCGGATCGAGCGCTGGGAAGGTCCGATGTGTACCGTCGCGCGACTCGGGGGCGAAGAGTTCGGTCTGCTGACGATCGGAATGGAGGGCATCATCCTCGGCCGCTTCGCCGAGAGTATCCGGCGCGGAATCGCCGCGTGCGATCATAGCGAGGCCGTGGGCGAGCGGTTGGTGACCGCGAGCGTCGGGGTCGCCGAAGTGCGCCCGGCGTGCGATTTCAAGCAGCTCTACCGTCTTGCCGACGAGGCCCTTTACGATGCCAAGCGCGGCGGCCGGAACAGGGTCGCCGTCCAGCGACACCAGAACAGCGCCGGCTTGCCATCCGGCCGCGAGATCGCCGTGTCGAAATGATCGTCGCCGCGCCTGTGCGCGGCTCCGATCAGAGTGCCACCGACTTGTTTTCGACGACTTCAAGCGGCGGCGGCGCCTTTGCCGTCATTGCGCCATGGCGGCGATGGCTGAGCTTGCCGTCGACCTTGCCGCCATTTTCGATCGTGATGCTCTCATAGACGACGTCGCCTGTGATCCGCGCGGTCGCATGGACGATCAGCGTCTTGGCTTCGATCGACCCGTCGAGCAGCCCCGCGATTTTCGCGGTTTCGGCGGTCACCGCACCCTTGATCTCGCTCGCTTCGCCCTGGACGAGGTTGGCGCATTTGAGGTCGCCCTCGATCTTGCCATCGACGTGCAGGTCGACACTGGCCGCCACATTGCCGGTGACGACGACGTCCGATCCCAGGATCGAAAAGGTCGTATGACGCGCGCCGGTCGCCATCTTAGCGGGCACCGCGGACGGCAGCGACGGAACCGACTCGCTGTCGGGCGTCGGCTTTGACTTCGAGAACATCGGCTTTTGCCTCCAGGAATCTGCGTGGATTGACCGCTTCGCCGTTCAGGCGGACTTCGAAATGCAGGTGGCTGCCGGTCGAGCGGCCGGTAGAGCCCATTTTGGCGATCTGCTGGCCGGCGGTGACCTGCGTGCCAACCTTGGTCGTGAAACCGGAAAGGTGCGCGTAGCGGGTCAGGATGCCCTGGCCATGATCGACCTCGACGACATTGCCATAGCCGGATTTCTGGCCGACGAAGCTGACGCGCCCCGGCGCCGCGGCGAGGATCGGGGTACCGATCGGACCGCGGAAGTCGAGCCCGGCGTGCATCGCGCCCGCGCCGGTGAAAGGATCGCTGCGATAACCAAAGCCCGACGACATCATCAGCACATTGGCGGGGTTGCCCGACGGAACCGCGACGAGCGTGCGTTCGAGCACTTCCATTCGGAACAGCGCGTTGTCGAGCGCCGCGAAGCTGGCGCCCAGCGCCTTCGCCTTGCCCATGCGACCGCGATAGGGGATGAACGGACCACCGCGCCCGGCCGCGGCATTGCGGACGAGCGAATCGGGGTTGAGGCCGAGCGCCGCGACCGCGGTTTCGGCTTTCGCCGCACGGCCCTTGACCGCGGCGAGAAGGCGCGCCGCGAAGGCTTCCTGTCGCGCTGCGACCCGCGCGAGGATCTGCGCTTCGGGCGGCAGGTTCGGGTCGATCGCGCTGGTCTTCACCGGTTCGGCCGGAACGGCGGTATGCCCGCCGGACTGCTGCGTCGCCGGTTCGGCGGGCATCGCGGCCGGATCGATCCCGAAATGGGTCTCTGCAACGCTTTCGAGAAGCGCCTGACGTTCTTCGAGATCGGCGGCGGTTTCGGCAACGCGATCACGATATTTTGCGATACGCGCCTCTCCCGCCGCCGCAGCGGCTTGCTGCTGCGCGACGGCGGCACGCTCGTCGACGGTAAGCAGCTGGTTGATCACTACGGCGAGCATGGTGCCTGCCCAAGCGAGCAGCACAAGGCCGGCGATCAGCGCGACGCGTTTCTGCCAGACGGCACTAACACGCAGGAATCGGACATGGCCGTGCGTGCGAACGAAGATTTCATGGTCCTGAAACAGCGCAGAGACGCGCTGGCGCAGATCGCGCAGGCCCGTTGTTTTCGACGACAAGTGGCGACCCCATCTTGTTTGTTTTGTGGAGCCCTCCGCCCCGATTGATGCGCGCCTTATCAGGCCGATCCGGCCCAAGCGAATCTTTGGACCCCGAGTCGGGTTGAATCGAAACCATCGCGCGGTGAACGGTGTCAACTTGGGTGAATACTGCCAATTTGGCGGGATTCGGCCGCCGAATCGGCCTTTTATATTGACGGCTTGCTTACCATTTTTGGCTAGCGCTAAGCGGGTGAATATCATGGCCGAATCCGATTCCCCCGTCCCGAACGAATCGCCGCGCGACGCGTCCGCGCCAGCCGCCGCGCGCCCGCCTTCGGCGGTCAGCGCCGGGGTCGGCATCGTCGGGCTAGCGGGGCTGGTTAGCTATTTGCTCATCGCACGGTTCGCGCCCGAAATCGCGGCTTTCCTTGGCATCGACTGGGGATCGCGCGGGTCGATGAGCGGACCGAATTCGGCGATTGCGAGCGTGCTCGCCTGCGGCGTGCCGATGGTGCTGTGGTCGGTTTTTGTCGACAAGGTGCATCGCAATCCGTCGACCGGAATCGACTGGTCGCAGCGCCGTCCGTGGCGCGAAACGCTCGACATCAGTCTGACCAAGCTCGCCGGAATGTGGGCGACATGGGGCCTGATCGCGCTGATCTATGCGACGATGCGCTATTATTGGGAGGGCAATTACGCCTTTTCGATGAACCTGCTCGAAACCGTGGCGCCGTGGCTGCTCCTCGTCTCGGTCCCCTATATGCTGTGGCTCGATCGCCGCATGATCGAGCCGCGCGACGGCTGCTGGCAATTCGGGCGTTGGCTGATCGCAGCCGGGCAGCCGGTCGATGGCAGGGCGATCGCGCATCATCTACGCGCTTGGGCGGTGAAGGGCTTTTTCACCGCCTTCATGCTCTCGATCGTTCCGGGCAATTTTTCGGCGCTGGTCACCGTGCCGATCAGCGAGGTCACCGCAAATCCCTATTTAACCGGGCTGTGGTCGATCAATTTCCTCTATCTGGTCGATGTCCACATTGCGACGGTCGGCTATATCCTGACCCTGAAGCCGCTCGACGCGCATATTCGCACCGCCAACCCCTATGGCATGGCGTGGGTCGCGGCGCTCGTCTGCTATCCGCCCTTCATCCTGATGAACGGGGGCCCGCTCGATTATCAGGTCAATGGCTCCGACTGGGGTTATTGGCTCGCCGGGCACGAGGGGCTGCTGATCGCCTGGGGTATTGCGCTGGTGCTGCTCACCGCGGTCTATAGCTGGGCGACGATGGCGTTCGGCATCCGCTTTTCGAATCTGACGCACCGCGGCGTCATCACGCACGGTCCGTATAAATACACCCGTCATCCAGCCTATATTTCAAAGAATATGACTTGGTGGATCGGCTCGCTGCCCTTTCTCGTGACCGCGGGCGGCTGGGTCGAGGGCGCGCGCAATGTCGCGTTGCTCGGGCTGGTCAGCGGCATCTATTACTGGCGCGCCAAGACCGAGGAGAAGCATCTCCTCGCCGATCCCGCTTATGTCGCCTATTGGAACTGGGCGCAGGCCAACGCTTTCATCCCGCGGCTGTTCGCCCGGATGACGGGCCGCGCGCGCCCGCTGATCCGGCTCGAACCCGACGAACGTGTCGGGCCCGTCGCCTAGCTTCCGTTCTTCCTAGTTCGAGACGCCGTGGCTTGCGGCGGCGGCTTCGGCTGCGCGGCGAGCCTGCAGATCGGCATGGGCCCGATTGATCACGCGCCACGCCTTTTCGCAGCGCTGCTGGTCGGAAGACCGCTCGCTGGCGCAAAGCCTGTCGAGCCGCGCGAGGATGGCTTTGGGGCTGTTGTCGCGAAGCGCAGGAAAGGCCCGGACATATTCTCCGGAGCTGTTGGAGCCGATGGTCGCGGCCGAATTGATATCGATGCCTTGCGCCGCGGCGCCGGCGGAAAACAGGGTGAGCGCGATCAGGCTGGCGGACAAACGGATCATCATCGACTCCTGCATCAGGCGGGTTTCATGTCCGTGATAACATGGAAGGATCGTGATGCGAAGCCCGGCCCGTGCGGCTTTGGATCCGCGCGGGCCGGGAGCTTTGGTCAGAATTTGAAGCCGGCCTCGACGCCCCAGATACGGGGTTCGTTGACGTAGCTGGTCAGGTTGTTGAAATCGATGCCGCCGGTCGGCGATTCATCATTGGTGATGTTGCGCACGAAGCCCGCGACGTCGAAGCGATCGGTGCGATAGCCGACACGCAGCCCGCCCTCGATCATCTTGTCGTCCGAAAATTCGACCGAGCGATAGAGGAAGAACTGGACCTTCGAACGATAATACCAGTCGGTAAAGGCATAGATGGCGCCGTCGCCGACGGGGATTTCATAGCCGGCGGTCCAGTTCAGCGTCCATTTCGGCGACTGCGGCAGCTGGTTGCCGTCGATCGAGAAGATGCCGGGGCTTCCCGGGCGCTGCGGGTCGAGCACGGTGCACGGCGTCGCCGAACCGCAGCCCGCGACGAAGGCATTGGCGTCGTCGATTTCGGCGACGTTCCAGGCGCCGCCGATCGAGAAGGTCAGCCCGCGTGCAGGCGCCGCTTGCAGTTCGGCCTCGATACCATGGCCCTTGGCATCGACGTTGAGCAGGCTCGCGACGTTCGCGGTGCCACCGACGGCGGTCAGCTGAAGATCCTTGGTGTCGAAGAAATAGCCGGTGAGGTTGAAGCGGACGCGGTCGTCGAGGAAAGCGGTCTTGATCCCCGCTTCATAGGACATCGTCTCTTCCTGGTCGGCGGTCGAGATCGTCCGCGCGAAGGTCAGGCGGCCCTGCACCGACGGCGCGCGATAGCCGCGTGCGACGCGGGCATAGAGCGTCAGCGCGTCCGACGCGTCATAGGTCGCGCTGGCGTCCCAGGTCAGCAGCTTGCCCTTGACCCGTGCGGCCTGCGGCGGGACCGGTGTGTTCGGGTTGACCACGAAGTCGGGGCGCGTCTCGACCGGGCGCGACGCGACGAAATCGCGCGTGTCGTGGTTGTAGCGCGCGCCGGCCTGCAACTTGAAGCCATTGTCGAATTCATAATTGACCGAGCCGAAGAGGCCGTAAGCCTCGCTGTCCTGGCGCTGGATCGCGATCGCCGACGGGGTCGCGTCGGTCGGACCGCCGAATTCGAAGCTCGAAATGTCGAGCTTTTCGTCGAAGTAGAAGGCGCCGAACTGATAGCCGAGCCCGCCGCTGTTGTTCGACGCGATGCGGATTTCCTGCGTGAACTGGTCGAGGCTCGGCACATTGTCCTGGCTCTGCGCCTGGAAGGGGATAAGTCCCGGACCCGATTCGGGCAGGAAAACCGCGCCGAAGCCGCCGTCGATGTCGCCCCGGCTCTTGAAATTGCCGTTCCAGTAGGAGGTGATCGAATAAGCGGTCACCGCGCCGAAATCATATTCGAGGTTGAGCGCGGCGTTATAGGTGTTGAGCTTCTGGAAGTTCAGCCCGTCCTGCCACACCTTGTCGCGTTCGAATTCGGTGCCCGCGCCGCCGAGGCCGACGAGCTTGTTGCTGCCCGGCAGCTGCGTATTGGCGCGGAAGATGATCGCCGAGCCGTCATAGACGCGGACCTGCCCGGTCACGCGGCCGGTGAAGGGGCCATTTTCATATTGCAGCTGGAGGCGCGCGGCGATGTCGTCATAGCCGCCAAGATCGTCCTTCTTGGTCGTCGCGATATTGTCGACCCAATTGTCGCGGTGCTGGAACAGGGTCGAGAGGCGGACCGAGAAGCCGCTGTCGTCGGCGGCGCCCGCCGCGACCTCGACCTGCGTGGTGCCATAGCGGCCATAGGAGGCGCGCGCGTAGCCGCCGGTCTTGCCGGGCTTGACGGTGTCGAACTTGACGATGCCTGCCGGCGTGTTGCGGCCGAACAGCGTGCCCTGCGGCCCGCGGAGGACCTCGACGCGGTCGAGGTCGAAGATCGGGAAACCCTTGAGGATCGGGTTTTCGAGGACGACGTCGTCATAGACGAGGCTGACCGGCTGCGACGCGTTGAGGTCGAAATCGGTGTTGCCGAGCCCACGGATATAGAAGCGGGGAAAGGTGCGCCCGAACGAGCTTTCGATGTTGAGGCTGGGGACGCGGCCCGCGAGCACGCGGACGTCGGCGCCGGTCGAGGTGATCGCGCCGAGCGTATCGCCCGACAGCACGCTGACCGAAACCGGCACGTCCTGAAGGCTTTCCTCGCGGCGTTGCGCGGTGACGACGATGTCGCCGAGACCGCTGTCTGCTTCGGCGGCGGGAGCGACGGATGCGTCCTGTGCGGCGGCCGGCGCGGCCCATGCGGCCGCAGCAAGAGCGAAACTTATAGCGGTAGCGGAAGGAAAGTGGCGCATGGCGAGCTTCCTGAAAATAGAGTTGACGATGGGAGAGCGGAAAACCAGCGTTCTTTGGCTGCGCGCGCGCGCGCGATCAATCGCGGAAATGCACCGCGCTGACGTTCGTGTCAGCAGTGTTGCGAAATTGCTGCACTTTGGCGACCGGGCGACGCCGTTGACACCCGGCGGGCCCAATCCTATATTGCGTCCACACCCCACCGTCCGAGATAGAGCCTGACTTTGCGCAACGGGCTGTACGGATAGGGCGGCAGGGATTTCGAGATGCGTTGGAAAGCTGCGGTAAACCGGCAACGGTTCGTCGCGGCCTTTTTGCGTCTCTATCTGCGCTCGCGAGCTATTTTCTTAAGGCGAGATAATCACTTATGGCGACCAAGGCGAAGTCGGTGGGCAAGGCCCTCGAAGCAACCGCAAGCAAGCGAATCCGCAAGCTGTTCGGCAACATCCACGAAGCGGTGGAGATGCCCAACCTCATAGAGGTGCAGCGCGAATCCTATGAACAGTTCCTTCGCTCGGATCCGTCGGTCGGCTATGTTTCGGGGCTCGAAAAAACGCTGCGCAGCGTTTTCCCGATCCGCGATTTCGCCGGCACCGCCGAGCTCGATTTCGTCCATTACGAACTCGAAGCGCCGAAGTACGACGTCGAGGAATGCCGTCAGCGCGGCATCACCTATGCGGCGCCGATGAAGGTCACGCTGCGCCTGATCGTCTTTGAAGTCGACAGCGAAACCGACACGCGCTCGGTCCTCGATATCAAGGAGCAGGACGTTTACATGGGCGACATGCCGCTCATGACCGAGAACGGCACCTTCTTCGTTAACGGCACCGAGCGCGTCATCGTGTCGCAGATGCACCGTTCGCCGGGTGTGCTCTTCGACCATGACCGCGGCAAGACCCACTCGTCGGGCAAGTTCCTGTTCGCCGCGCGCGTCATTCCGTATCGCGGTTCGTGGCTCGACTTCGAATTCGACGCCAAGGACATCGTCAACGTCCGTATCGACCGCAAGCGCAAGCTGCCGGTCACCAGCCTGCTTTACGCGCTGGGCATGTCGGGCGAGGAAATCCTCAACCATTTTTATGACCGTCTCGTCTTCGAGCGCGCCGAAAACGGCTGGAAAGTGCCCTTCGTCGTCGAAAACTGGCGCGGATCGAAGCCCGCGTTCGACGTGGTGGACGCCAAGACCGGCGAAGTCGTCTTCGCCGCCGGCCACAAGATCAGCCCGCGCCTGGCCAACAAGGCTGCGAAGGACGGTCTCGACACGCTGCTGATCCCGACCGAGGAAATCTTCGGCCGTTACAGCGCCTATGACCTGATCAACGAGTCGACCGGCGAGATCTATATCGAAGCCGGCGACGAAGTGTCGGCCGACAATCTCGAAAAGATCGACGCTGCGGGCATCGACAAGCTCGTGCTGCTCGACATCGACCATAACAACACCGGCCCCTGGATCCGCAACACGCTGAAAGCCGACAAGGCCGAGGATCGCGACCAGGCGCTGAGCGACATCTACCGCGTGATGCGCCCCGGCGAACCGCCGACGCGCGAAACCGCTGAAGCCTTGTTCGGCGGCCTGTTCTTCGACAGCGAGCGCTACGACCTGTCGGCGGTCGGCCGCGTCAAGCTCAACATGCGCCTTGGCCTCGACGCCGAGGACACGGTCACCACGCTGCGCAGCGAAGACATCCTTGCGGTCGTCAAGGAGCTGGTGAACCTGAAGGACGGCAAGGGCGAGATCGACGATATCGACAATCTCGGCAACCGCCGGGTCCGTTCGGTCGGCGAGCTGCTCGAAAACCAGTATCGCGTCGGCCTGCTCCGCATGGAACGCGCGGTGAAGGAGCGCATGTCGTCGGTCGACGTGTCGACGGTGATGCCGAACGACCTCATCAACGCGAAGCCGGCGGTCGCCGCGGTGCGCGAATTTTTCGGTTCGTCGCAGCTCTCGCAGTTCATGGACCAGACCAACCCGCTGTCCGAAGTCACCCACAAGCGCCGCGTGTCGGCGCTCGGGCCGGGCGGTCTGACCCGCGAACGCGCGGGCTTTGAAGTCCGCGACGTTCACCCGACCCATTATGGCCGTATCTGTCCGATCGAAACGCCCGAAGGCCCGAACATCGGTCTGATCAACAGCCTCGCGACCTTTGCGCGCGTCAACAAATACGGCTTCATCGAGACCCCGTACCGCCGCATCGTCGATGGCAAGGTCACGAACGAAGTCGTCTATCTGTCGGCGATGGAAGAGTCGAAGCACACGGTCGCGCAGGCGAACGCCGATTTGAACCCCGACGGCAGCTTCATCGACGAACTGATCTCGGCGCGCGAAGCCGGCGAGTTCCTGATGGCCCCGCGCGATCAGATCACGCTGATGGACGTGTCGCCTAAGCAGCTCGTTTCGGTCGCGGCCTCGCTGATCCCCTTCCTCGAAAACGATGACGCCAACCGCGCGCTCATGGGCTCGAACATGCAGCGTCAGGCTGTGCCGCTGCTTCGCGCCGAGGCACCCGTCGTCGGCACCGGCATGGAAGAAACGGTTGCGCGCGATTCGGGCGCGGCGATCGCGGCGCGCCGCGGGGGCGTGATCGACCAGGTCGATGCGACGCGTATCGTCATCCGTGCGACCGACATGGTCGAACCCGGCAAGTCGGGCGTCGACATCTATCGCCTGCAGAAGTTCCAGCGTTCGAACCAGAACACCTGCATCAACCAGCGTCCGCTGGTGAAGGTGGGCGATGTCGTCCGCGCCGGCGACATCATCGCCGACGGTCCTTCGACCGAGCTTGGCGAACTGGCGCTCGGCAAGAATGTGCTCGTCGCGTTCATGCCGTGGAACGGCTACAATTATGAGGACTCGATCCTCATTTCCGAACGCATCGTGAAGGACGACGTCTTCACCTCGATCCACATCGAGGAATTCGAAGTCACCGCGCGCGACACGCGCCTTGGCCCCGAGGACATCACGCGCGACATTCCGAACGTCGGCGAGGAAGCGCTGCGCAACCTCGACGAAGCGGGCATCGTGTACATCGGCGCCGAAGTCGGCCCGGGCGACATTCTGGCCGGCAAGATCACCCCCAAGGGTGAATCGCCGATGACGCCGGAAGAAAAGCTGCTGCGCGCGATCTTCGGCGAAAAGGCCAGCGACGTGCGCGACACCTCGCTCCGCCTGCCGCCGGGCGTGTCGGGCACGGTCGTCGAAGTCCGCGTCTTCAACCGTCACGGCATCGACAAGGACGAACGCGCGATCGCGATCGAACGCGAAGAGATCGAGCGTCTGAAGCAGGATGCCGACGACGAGCGCGCGATCCTCAACCGTGCGACCTTCTCGAGCCTCAAGGACCTGCTGATCGGCCAGACGACCAGCGCGGTACCGAAGGGCCTGAAGAAGGGCGACGTCGTCACCGAAGAGATGCTGATCGAACTCGACCGCGCCGACTGGTGGAAACTGGCGGTTGTCGAAGACAATGCGCAGACCGCATTGGAAGCGATCAAGGCGCAGTATGACGACGCGATCAAGCGGATCAACGCGAAGTATGAAGATCGCGTCGAGAAGCTGCAGCGCGGCGACGAGCTCGCCCCGGGTGTGCTCAAGATGGTCAAGGTCTTCGTCGCGGTGAAGCGCAAGCTGCAGCCGGGCGACAAGATGGCCGGCCGTCACGGAAACAAGGGCGTCATCAGCCGCATCCTGCCGAACGAGGACATGCCGTTCCTCGAAGACGGGACGCATGTCGATATCGTGCTGAACCCGCTCGGCGTGCCGTCGCGCATGAACGTCGGTCAGATCCTCGAAACCCACCTTGGCTGGGCTTCGCGCGGTCTGGGCCGTCAGGTCACGCAGGCGCTCGACGAATGGCGCGACGCCAATCCCGACGCGGTCGGCGGGCAGATGCCCGAAGCCGTGCGCGATGCGCTCGAACATGTCTATGGCGCCGAATATGCCGAGGACATCAAGTCGCGCGATGCCGACAGCATCGTCGAACTGGCCGATAACCTCCGTGTCGGCGTGCCGTTCGCGACCCCGGTGTTCGATGGCGCGAAGGAAGCCGACGTGTCGAACATGCTGACCCTCGCTGGGCTGGATGAATCGGGTCAGTCGGACCTCTACGACGGCCGCACCGGCGACAAGTTCGACCGCAAGGTGACCGTGGGCTACATCTATATGCTGAAGCTCCACCACCTCGTCGACGACAAGATCCACGCGCGTTCGATCGGCCCCTACAGCCTCGTCACCCAGCAGCCGCTGGGCGGTAAGGCGCAGTTCGGCGGCCAGCGCTTCGGGGAAATGGAGGTGTGGGCGCTCCAGGCCTATGGCGCGGCGTACACGCTCCAGGAAATGCTGACGGTGAAGTCCGACGACGTGATCGGCCGCACCAAGGTTTACGAAGCGATCGTCAAGGGCGACGACACCTTCGAGGCCGGCATTCCCGAAAGCTTCAATGTGCTCGTCAAGGAAATGCGCTCGCTGGGCCTCAATGTCGAACTGTCTTCCTATGCGGAAGAAGATCCCGATGAAGGTCCCGACGCCCTTCCCGAAGCCGCCGAGTAAAATTTTTCCTCACCCCCTTCGCCTGCGGCGAGGGGGGAAGAGTGGAGCAAGATTATGAACCAGCTTACCAATTTCATGAACCCGGTGGCGAAGCCCGAAACCTTCGACATGATCAAGATCGGCATCGCGAGCCCCGAGCGTATCCGCTCGTGGTCGTTCGGCGAGATCAAGAAGCCCGAAACGATCAACTATCGCACGTTCAAGCCCGAGCGTGACGGCCTGTTCTGCGCGCGCATCTTTGGTCCGATCAAGGATTATGAATGCCTGTGCGGCAAGTATAAGCGCATGAAATACAAGGGCATCGTCTGCGAAAAATGCGGTGTCGAAGTCACGGTCACGAAAGTCCGCCGCGAGCGCATGGGCCACATCGAGCTCGCCGCGCCCGTCGCGCACATCTGGTTCCTGAAATCGCTGCCGTCGCGCATCGGCCTGCTGCTCGACATGCAGCTGAAGCAGCTCGAGCGCGTCCTCTATTTCGAGGCCTATATCGTCCTTGAGCCCGGCCTGACCCCGCTCGAGAAGTTCCAGCTTCTGACCGAAGACGAACTGCTCGACGCGCAGGACGAATATGGCGAAGACGCATTCAGCGCCGGCATCGGCGCCGAGGCGATCCGCGTGCTCCTCGAAAATCTCGATCTGGAGCAGGAACGCGTCGACCTGATGGAAGAGCTCGCGACTACGAAGTCGGAGCTCAAGCCCAAGAAGATCATCAAGCGCCTGAAGGTTGTCGAAAGCTTCATCGATTCGGGTAACCGTCCCGAATGGATGATCCTGGAGGTCGTCCCCGTGATCCCGCCCGAACTGCGCCCGCTGGTGCCGCTCGACGGTGGCCGCTTCGCTACAAGCGACCTTAACGACCTTTACCGTCGCGTGATCAACCGCAACAACCGCCTGAAGCGCCTGATGGAGCTGCGCGCGCCGGACATCATCGTCCGCAACGAAAAGCGCATGCTGCAGGAAGCCGTCGATGCGCTGTTCGACAACGGCCGCCGCGGCCGCACGATCACCGGTGCCAACAAGCGTCCGCTGAAGTCGCTGTCCGATATGCTCAAGGGCAAGCAGGGCCGCTTCCGCCAGAACCTGCTCGGCAAGCGCGTCGACTATTCGGGCCGTTCGGTTATCGTGACCGGCCCCGAACTCAAGCTGCACCAGTGCGGCCTGCCGAAGAAGATGGCGCTCGAACTGTTCAAGCCGTTCATCTATGCGCGCCTCGACGCCAAGGGTCTGTCGATGACCCTGAAACAGGCGAAGAAGTGGGTCGAAAAGGAACGCAAGGAAGTCTGGGACATCCTCGACGAAGTCATTCGCGAGCACCCGGTCCTGCTGAACCGCGCCCCGACGCTTCACCGCCTCGGCATCCAGGCGTTCGAGCCCGTGCTGATCGAGGGCAAGGCGATCCAGCTTCACCCGCTGGTCTGCGCCGCGTTCAACGCCGACTTCGACGGCGACCAGATGGCCGTTCACGTCCCGCTGAGCCTTGAGGCGCAGCTGGAAGCGCGCGTGCTGATGATGTCGACGAACAACATCCTCAGCCCCGCGAACGGCAAGCCGATCATCGTTCCGTCGCAGGACATGGTCCTTGGTCTCTATTATCTCTCGCTGGAGCGCGAAGGCGAACCGGGCGAGGGCATGCTGCTCGCCGACATGGCCGAAGTGCACCAGGCGCTGTTCACCGGTTCGGTGACGCTGCACACCAAGGTCATCAGCCGCGTTCCGCAGACCGACGAGCAGGGCAACGAGTATCTCAAGCGTTTTGAGACCACTCCGGGCCGCATGCTGATCGGCGAATGCCTGCCGAAGTCGCACACGGTGCCCTTCGACGTCGTCAACCGCCTTCTGACCAAGAAGGAAATCGGCGACGTGATCGACCAGGTCTATCGTCACACCGGCCAGAAAGAGACCGTGCTGTTCGCCGACGCTATCATGGCGCTGGGCTTCCGCAACGCGTTCAAGGCGGGCATCTCGTTCGGCAAAGATGACATGATCATTCCGGCGTCGAAGGAAGGCATGGTCGACGAAACCCGCGCGCTGGTGAAGGATTTCGAGCAGCAGTATCAGGACGGCCTGATCACGCAGCAGGAAAAGTACAACAAGGCGATCGACGCCTGGTCGCAGTGCGGCGACAAGGTGGCGAACGCCATGATGGACGAAATCCGTGCGACGCCGAAGCTGCCCGACGGCCGTCTGGCCCCGATCAACTCCATCTATATGATGGCGCACTCGGGTGCCCGTGGTTCGCAGGCGCAGATGAAACAGCTCGCCGGTATGCGCGGCCTGATGGCCAAGCCGTCGGGCGAGATCATCGAAACGCCGATCATCTCGAACTTCAAGGAAGGCCTGACCGTTCTCGAGTATTTCAACTCGACCCACGGTGCGCGTAAGGGTCTGGCCGATACGGCGCTCAAGACGGCGAACTCGGGTTACCTGACCCGCCGTCTGGTCGACGTGTCGCAGGACTGCGTCGTGATCGAGGAAGATTGCGGCACGACCCGCGGCATGGAAATGCGCGCGATCATCCAGGGCGGTTCGACGATCGCCTCGCTGGGTGAACGCATCCTTGGCCGTACGACGCTCGAAGACGTCGTCGACAAGGACGGCAATGTCATCGCTCCGGTGGGCACGCTGCTCGACGAACCGACGACGCAGCGGATCGAGGACGCCGAAGTCCAGTCGGTCAAGATCCGTTCGCCGCTGGTCTGCGAAGCGACGCTGGGTGTTTGCGGCAAATGCTATGGCCGCGACCTGGCCCGCGGCACGCCGGTCAACATCGGTGAAGCTGTCGGCGTTATCGCCGCGCAGTCGATCGGTGAGCCCGGCACGCAGCTGACGATGCGTACCTTCCACATCGGCGGTGCGGCGCAGGTGAACGAACAGTCGAACGCCGAAGCGATTTCGGACGGCACGATCGAATATCGCGACATGGCGACGATCGTCGACCAGCGCGGCCGCCGTCTGGCGCTGTCGCGTTCGGGCGAAATCGCCATCATCGACAGCGAAGGCCGCGAACGCGCGTCGCACAAGCTGCCCTATGGTGCGCAGATCCTGCACAAGGATGGCGAGAAGGTGAAGAAGGGCGACCGGATTGCCGAATGGGATCCGTTCACCATGCCGCTGATCACCGAAAAGCAGGGCGTCGTGAAGTATCAGGATCTTGCCGACGGCAAGACGCTGGTCGAACAGGTCGACGAAGCGACGGGTATCGCCCAGCGCGTCGTGATCGAATATCGTTCGGCGGGCCGCGCCAAGAAGGAAGACCTCCAGCCGCGCCTGACCCTGCTCGACGACCAGTCGGGCGAAGCCGCGCGCTACCTGCTCGCGGTCGGCACGATGCTGTCGGTCGAGGACGGTCAGGAAGTGCAGGCGGGCGACGTTCTGGCGCGTGTCAGCCGCGAAGCGTCGAAGACGCGCGACATCACCGGCGGTCTGCCGCGTGTTGCCGAGCTGTTCGAAGCGCGCATTCCGAAGGACAACAGCGTTATCGCAAAGATCAGCGGCCGCATTGAATTCGTCAAGGATTACAAGGCGAAGCGCAAGATTGCGATCGTTCCGGAAGAAGGCGATCCGATCGAGTACCTGATCCCCAAGTCGAAGGTTCTGGAAGTGCAGGAAGGCGACATGGTCAAGCGCGGCGACGCGCTGATTTCGGGCTCGCCGAACCCGCACGACATTCTGGACGTCATGGGCGTCGAGGCGCTGGCCGAATATCTGGTCGCCGAAATCCAGGAAGTCTATCGATTGCAGGGCGTGAAGATCAACGACAAGCACATCGAGGTGATCGTTCGCCAGATGCTGCAGAAGGTCGAGATCACGAACGGCGGCGACACCACGTTGCTGCCGGGCGAGCAGCTCGATTATCTGGAGATGATGGAATATAACGCCAAGCTGCCTAAAAACGGCGTTCCCGCGGAGGGCCGTCCGGTCCTGCTCGGGATCACCAAGGCGTCGCTGCAAACGCGCAGCTTCGTCTCGGCCGCCTCCTTCCAGGAGACGACCCGCGTCCTCACCGAAGCTTCGGTGCAGGGCAAGATCGACTCGCTGCAGGGCCTCAAGGAAAATGTCATCGTCGGCCGCCTCATCCCGGCGGGTACCGGCGCTGCCATGAACCGCGTCCGCGTCACCGCTTCGTCGAAGGACGCCGCGCTTCGCGCCGCCATGCGCGCCGCGAATCAGGAGCATCTGATCGCGCCGACGACCGCCGCCGAAGAGCATGAAGCCGAACTGGCGCAAGGCCCCGAAGCCGCGATGGGCGACGATCCGCTGGGCGCCGTCCAGGGCAGCTCGTCGGGTGAAGCCGACGTGATGGTCGAAGAGCGCCCCGAAGGCGACGGCGAGGAATAAGCTTCCTTACGCCTTTGGCCGACAGAAATGAGCCCCGCCGGAGGATCCGGCGGGGCTTTTTCTTTAGGAAACCCGGCCCGCCACCCGTGCCGCCACCCACCGCCCGTTTGCCGATTGCCTGTCCCCGCCCCCCGCTCTAGACCTTGGGAAAGGCTTTCGAATGGAGGACAGTGGGTGAGCGACGGCAGCGCGGTGAGCGAAATCTATATCGGCCTTGGCGGCGGCGGAGCGGCCGACGGGCCACGCCAGTCGCTAGTACTCAAACGCGCAAACCGTCACGGGCTGATCGCCGGCGCCACCGGCACCGGCAAGACGGTGACCTTGCAGGGGCTCGCCGAGGGTTTTTCGGCTGTTGGCGTCCCGGTGTTTGTCGCCGATGTGAAGGGCGACCTCGCCGGTATGGCGATGGCGGGCAGCCCGACGGCGAAGGTCCATGAACCCTTTTCGAAGCGTGCCGCCGAAATCGGCGACACGACATGGACTTATCGCGACAATCCGGTGATCTTCTGGGACCTGTTCGGCGAGCAGGGGCACCCGATCCGCACCACCATCTCCGAAATGGGTCCGCTGCTGCTCGCGCGGCTGATGGGCTTGAACGAAGTTCAGGAAGGCGTCCTCGCGATCGCCTTCCGCATCGCCGACGAGCAGAATCTGCTACTGCTCGATCTGGGCGACTTGCAGGCGATGCTCGCCTGGTGCGCCGAAAACGCTGATGAGCTCACGACCAAATATGGCAATGTTTCGAAGGCCACCGTCGGCACGATCCAGCGGCAGTTGCTAACGCTTGAAAGCCAGGGCGGCGACCATTTCTTCGGCGAGCCCGCGCTCGACATACAGGACATGATCCGCACCGATGAGAGCGGCCGGGGCTATGTCAACATCCTCGCCGCCGACAAATTGATGGCGAGCCCGAAGCTCTATGCGACCTTCCTGCTCTGGCTCTTGTCGGAGATGTTCGAGACGCTTCCCGAGGTCGGCGATCCCGACAAGCCGAAGCTCGTCTTCTTCTTCGACGAGGCGCACCTGCTCTTCGACGATGCGCCGCCCGCGCTCACGGAAAAGATCGAGCAGGTGGTGCGCCTGATCCGCTCGAAGGGTGTCGGCGTCTATTTCGTGACGCAGAACCCGATCGACGTGCCCGAAGCGGTCGCGGGCCAGCTCGGCAACCGCGTCCAGCATGCGCTCCGCGCCTTTACCCCGCGCGATCAGAAAGCGGTGAAGGCCGCCGCCGAAACCTTCCGCCCCAATCCCAAGATCGACGTCGCGCGCGAGATCACCGAGCTGAAGGTCGGCGAAGCGCTTGTATCGCTGCTGATGGCCGATGGCGCTCCCTCGCCGGTCGAGCGCACGTTGATCAAGCCGCCCTGTTCGCGCGCGGGGCCCTTGGAAGCCAAGGAACGCGCGATCATCCAGTCGATCTCTCCGGTCGAGGGCAAATATGACACCCCCGTCGACCGCGAAAGCGCCGAGGAATTGCTCGCGGCCAAGGCCGAGCAGGCGCAGGCGGCTGCGATCGAGGCGAAAGCGCAAGCCGAAGCCGACAAGCAGGCCGCGATCGCCGCGAAGGAAGAGGCGAAACGCAAGGCGGCCGAGGAGCGCGAGCGCATCCGGCTTGAAAAGGCGGCCGCGCGCGAAGCGGCAAAACCCTCGATGGCCGAGAAGATGATGCAGTCGGCGGCGCGCTCGGCGGCGACGAGCCTCGGCAGGCAGGTCGCGGGCAAGTTTGGCGGCCAGCTGATGCGCGGCATATTGGGCAGCCTGTTCAAGTGAACGATGCCGATGCCGCGGCGATGGAGGCGAGCCTCGCCGCCGTCGCCGATGCCTGCGTCGATATCCGTCACGCGCTGTTCGACCGCTTTTTCGCCGCCTTCCCCGATCGCCGCGCGAGCTTCATGATCGTCGAGGCCTCATCGCGGCGGATGACCGACGAGACGCTACAGATGATGCTCGGGCTGGCGAAGGGTGAGGGCTGGGTGTGGCCGCTCGTCGCCGAACTCGTCTTCACCCATCGCGCCTATGGGCCGCTGCCAATCGCCGAATATGATGCCTTCATCGACATGACGGTCGACGTGCTGGCCGTTGCGGCGGGCACGGCGTGGACCCCCGAAACGGCTACGGCGTGGCAGTGTCACGCCGATGCGTTGAAGGTGATGATCCGCAAGGCGCGCGCCGAATGGGAAAGCGCGATGCCGGCCGGGGTGCCGCAACGCGCCGAATAAGAATCTTCGTCACCCCGCGAGGGCGGGGATGACGGGAGAAGGATGGCCCTATTTTTCCTTCAGCCAGCTTTCGACTTCGCGCTTGATGCGCGGGCGGCTGGCGCTGCGTTCCTTCAGGCTCGCCAGCGTCTTGTCATAGGGTTTGCGCACATCGGCGGCCAGCGGTGCCGCGATTCGCTCGAGCTTCGCGATCATCGCGGGATCGTTCGACGAAGCCGCGAGCCCTGCGAGGAAGCGGGCGCGTGCCGAGGCGTCGATGAGCCGGTCGACCGCGGCCTGATTGGCCTGCGCGAAATCGACCGCCAGTTCGGCATGGTTGGCGGCGACCGCGCCGATGATCGCGGCGCTGACGGTCTTGCCGGGTTCGTCGGTTAGCGCGAGCGCGAGTGCGCGCTTGGCAAGCGCTTCGTCTTTCGCCGACCCGAGCAATGTATAGAAAGTGCTGCGCTCGACCGCCGATTTCGATGCCTTGGCCATGGCACGCAGCTTGTCCCATTCGGCCTTGCCCGCATTCGCCGCAACGATGCCAAGCCAACGCGATTTCAACGGACCGTCGAGCGCGGCGGGATCGCTGTCCAGCAGCGCGAAGCGGCGCCGTGCTTCGGCGAGCACCTCCGCATCGCCCAACGTCCCGAGCGCCCCGAGCGTTTCCGAACGCAGGATGCTGTCGAGCGCGGGCTCGTCGGCGCGGGCGTCGAAGCCGAGCCGCCCCATCGCCGGGGCGAGCGCCGCGGTGCCGCGCGCTGCGATCTGCTCCTGCACCGCCGGCTGGTCGTCGAACAGCTTGTAGAGCGCCGCATAACGCCCGGCGGCGTCGCCGAGCAGCTTCTGGTTGGCATCCTTGGGCACCGCCGCCAACAGGTTGAGCGCCGCGCCCATCGGCTGGTATCCGGCATAGGCGAGCGCGAAATTGTCGCCGAGCAGCCCCAATTGGTCGATTGGGGCCAGCTTTGCATAATCGGTGCGAAGCGCGGTCAGCGCAGCGGACGAATAGAGAGTGCGGTAATAGCCAGCCTGGCCCGCGTTGATCAGCACCGGGCCGCAGCCGGGCAGGGTCAACGTCCCCGTCCCGCCCGCGACCACCTGCCGCGCGACCGCACCATCGCCGGCGCGCGCGAGGACGGGCACCTGCCAGCGGCGGTTTTCGGCGTCGATGCCCTGCTTGCGATCGCGGGAAAATTCACTCTGTGTCAGCGCGACGGTCGTGTTGCCGCCCGCGCAGGTCACGCCGCCGACGCGGAGCAGCGGAATGCCCGGCTGGTTCGTGAAATCATGCGCGATCGCCGTCAGCCCCTTGGCGCCCGCCGCTTCGACCGCGCCCCACAGATCGTCGGTGCGCGTATTCGCATATTTATGCTTTTCCATGTAGTTGCGCAGCCCCTCGCGCCACACATCCTCGCCAGCGTAGGATTCGAGCATCGTGATGACCGCTTCGCCCTTCTGGTAGGTGATCGCATCGAACGCCTGGTTGGTATCCTCGACCGTGCGGATCGTCTGGACGATCGGGTGCGTCGTCGCGAAAGCGTCGAGCCCCATCGCGCGCTCGCGACCATCGACGCGGTCGAGCAAAGGCTGCCAGTCGGGGTGGAAATGGTCGCTCGCCTTGGTTTCCATCCAGCTCGCGAAGCCTTCGTTGAGCCAGAGGTCGTCCCACCACGCCATGGTGACGAGATCGCCGAACCATTGGTGTGCGACCTCGTGCGCCTGCGTTGAATAGATCTGCTGGCGCGTCGCATCGCTCGTGATCTTCGGATCGTCGAGCAGGATGCGCTCGAAGGTGAAGATCGCGCCCCAATTTTCCATCGCGCCGAAAAATTGCGACTGGCCCGGGCCTGCGACATTGTCGAGCTTGGGCAGCGGATAGGGCTGGCCGAAATAATCGCTGTAATAGCCGAGCAGGGGGCCGAGGCTGTCTAGCGCGAAGCGCGCCTGCTCGCCCGATCCCTTGGGCGACACGATGCCGACATCGGCGCCGCTGTCGCTCTTCGCCGCGAGCCGCTCGAAATTGCCGGTCGCGAAGAAGAGCAGGTAGGACGACATTTTGGGCGAGATATGGAAGGTCACCTTCTTCTTGCCGCCGTCGACAGGCGTTTCGCTCGTCACGGGCATGTTGCTGACCGCAAGGTCGCCCGCGGGAACGGTCGCCGAGAGGGTGAAGGTCGCCTTGTAGCTCGGCTCGTCGAAGCTGGGCACGAAGCGTCGGGCGTCGGGCGCCTCGAACTGGGTGAACAGCCCGCGCACCTCCTTGCCGCTGAGCTTGTCGGGATAGTCGAGCGCGAAAAGCCCGTTCGCCTGCGTATTGATCGTGCCGGTGTAGCGGATAGCAAGGCGATATTTGCCCGGCGCGAGAGGCGCGGGGGCGGTGAAGATTACCGTCTGCGCGGCGGCATCGGTCGCTGCGGTCAGCGCGATAGCCTTGCCGTCCACACCTATGAGACTGGCGCTCGCGAAGTCGAGGTCGAGCGCGTTCAACGTCAGCGTCGCTGAGGGCTCGTATAGTTCGATGTCGATGCCCGCCTCGCCGGTGAAGGTCAGCGCTTGGGCGTCCGGGGTGACGCTGATGTCATAATGCAGCGGTCGCGCGATCCGTGGCAGCTGGCTCGGGATGCTTGCATCGAGCGGGGCGCCGGCCAGCGCAGGCGCCGCTGCGACGGGTGACGCCGGCGCAACTCCGGGCTGCGTGGCGCAGGCGGCGAGGCTCAGCGACGAAACGGCGCTGAAAAGGAAATGACGTGCAGTTGTTTTCATGATGCGATCCCCGGTAATTTTCTGCCATGCTACGCCTGCAGGGCCATCTTGCGGGCGCCGCTTCGACCGGCGGTCATAGCCTATCGACAGACGACGCGATTCACGGCAGCTTGGTTGCATGACAAAACCTATATTGCCTGGAGAGGTAGCCGCCGCCGTCGTCGATCCCGTCGCCTATGGCAATTGGGACCCGCTGCACGAACAGCTCGCCTGGGCGCGGGCGAACGCGCCGCTTGCGGTGGCCGAAAGTCCCGAGATCGACCCCTTCTGGCTCGTGACGCGCCACGCCGACATCATGGCGATCAGCCGCGATCCGCAGCGCTTCGCGAACGGCTTGCGCCCGACCGTGCTCACCAATCGCGACGGCGAGGCGATCGCGCGCGCCGCGACGCCGAACAACGACGGACACCTGATTCGGTCGCTCGTGCAGATGGATGCCCCCGACCATATGAAATACCGGCTGCTCACGCAGAGCTGGTTCATGCCGAAGAATCTCAAGATCGTCGAAGACCGCATCCGTCATCACGCGCGCAATGCGGTCGAACAGATGCTGTCGATGGACGGGACATGCGATTTCGCGCGCGACGTTGCGGCGCATTATCCGCTGCGCGTGATCATGGACATATTGGGCGTCCCGCCCGATGACGAGCCGCGCATGCTGATGCTGACGCAGCAATTGTTCGGATCGACCGACCCCGAGCTGAACCGCAGCCGCGAGGCAATCACCAGCGCCGAGCAGGCGATCGCGATGCTCAATTTTGTGATCGCCGACTTCGAACAATATTTCGGCGCGCTCACCGCCGACCGCCGCGCCAGCCCGCGCGAGGATATCGCGACGGTGATCGCCAATGCCATGGTCGGCGGCGCGCCGATTCCGGAACGCGAGCTTGCGGGCTATTATATGATCATCGCGACCGCGGGCCATGACACGACGAGCGCCTCGACCGCGGGCGCGATCATGGAACTGGCGAAGAACCCCGATCTGTTCGCCCGTTTTCGCGATGCGGAGAGCGACAAGGCGGGGTTGATCGAAGAGGCGATCCGCTGGACGACACCCGTCCAGCATTTCATGCGCAGCGCGCGGGAAGATGTCGAGATCGGCGGGCAGACGATCCGCGAGGGCGACTGGCTGATGCTGAACTATGTTTCGGGCAACCGCGACGAGCAGGCGTTCGGCGATGCCTTCGTCTTCGACCCCGATCGCGAAAAGAACCAGCAGATCGCTTTTGGCTTCGGCGCGCACGTCTGCCTCGGCCAGCATCTCGCTCGCATGGAAATGCGGATATTGATGGAGGAATTGCTGCCGCGCCTCGCCAGTGTCGAACTTGCGGGTGAGCCGAAGCGCGTCGAATCGGTGTTCGTTGGCGGGCTGAAACGCCTGCCTATCCGCTTCACACTTGCCTAGCCCGGCAGATCGTAAACGTCTTTATTTACAATGGAACAATCGCTCCCGAGCTGCGTTTCACCGCAGATAAGGAGTATGTGATGAAAAAATGGAAAAAGGGCGCGGTCGCGTTCGCAATGGCTTCGATGGTTCTTTCGCCGGTTGCGGCTTCGGCGGCATCCGCGATTGATGGCGCGCGCGCGACCTCGACTGTTCGCGGCGAAAATGATCTTGAAGGTGGAAGCTGGATTGCCATCGTGCTGGGCCTCGCCATCGTGGCCGGCGGCGTCTGGCTGGCCGTCGATGGCGACAACGACGATCCAGTAAGCCCGTAAGCCAAGCCGAGCCCGTCCCTGCGGACGGGCTCTAGCTTTTCTCGCTTATGAAAAAGCGGGCCACGACCTCGCTCGCCAGCCTTGCGGGGCGCAGCGTTTCCGCGTCGATGCAGCACCAGCTCGACTTGACTTCGGCGAGCACCTCTTCGCCGCGTTTGATAATCGTTTCATAAAAGGCCCGCGCGCCCTGAACCTTCTCGAGAATGACCGTCGCGATGACCTGGTCGTCGAGAAAGGCAGGTCGGCGATATGTGATTTCGTGCTTGAGCGCGACCCACAGATGCGCCGCCACCGCCTCGGGCGGCGCGATATGGCGCCAGTGCGCGAGAACCGCTTCCTGTACCCAGCTCAGATAATGGGCATTGTTGACGTGCCCCATGAAATCGATCGCATCGGGACCGACCTTGATGTCATGGTCATGGGGTAGCGCGGCTGAGTTCATATCGTTGACACTAGTGTCAACAAACTGTGACGGAAAGATGAATCTCGAAACTCGCGGGCGATTTCGGCGCAAGCATCCAATCGCTCCTCTCCGCAACATGATAGGAAGGTTGGGCCTGTCACGCGGGAGGGGATGTCATGGAGCATGTTTTCGTTGCCTTGCCGGGCCGCGCCGATGGTGACGGCTCGTATGAAAAAACCTTCCTGCGCGACGAGGCTGGCAGGAAAGAGCGGCAGGTTCTGTGGGGCGATTGGCTGACGCTCGACCCCGACATGCCGCAGGCCGGCGAATGGCGCTGGGTCCGCTGGGCCTGGAAGGATCCTGCGAAGCGCAAGCTGCTGAAGATTCGCGCAAGCGAGGTTTCCGATCGTCGTCCGCTCGAAATGATCTTCCTCGACGTCGGAATCGGCGACGGATCGGTCCTGATCACGCCCGAGCGCGCGACCGATCCCGACCTGCCGCCGGGGCAGCAGGAGCGCGTCATCGTCGTCGATGCGGGCAAGGGGCGGGCGATGCGCGATTTCCTCGATGCGCGTTTTGGCACCTACCGCGCGGGCATGGCCTTTCACGCAGCGGTCATCAGCCACGCCGACCTCGACCATTATGGCGGTTTTCGCAACATTTTTTCGAACAAGGACATCAGTTTCGAGCATGTCTATCACAATGGCGCGCTCGAACTGCCGACGGGCACCGAGCTCGAGGGCATGGGCGGCATCACCGAACCCGATGCGAGCGGTGTGCGCTACCTCAAGCAGATCGTCGAAAGCGACGCCGCGGCGCGCGCCACCTATGATCCCGAAACCAATCCGTCGAACCGGACCTTCGCCAGGCTGATCGCGACGGCGATCGCGAAAGGCAATGTCGGCAGCTTTTCGATGCTGTCGACCGAACATGGCCATTTCGCGCAGGGCGCGCGGTGGATGCCCGGATTCGCGCCCGGCGACCGCGAAGGTTATACGATCGAGGTCCTCGGCCCGTGGGCCGAGCGTGATGCGGCGGGCAAGCTGCGGCTTCGCAGTTTCGGCGATGCCGCGAAGACGAAGAATGGGCATTCGGTGATTCTGCGCCTGCGCTTCGGTGAATTTTCGATCCTGTTCGGCGGTGATCTCAACACGCCGTCCGAACGTTTCCTCCTGACCCGCTATGCCGGTCTCGACGCCTGGCCGCAGGACGAGGCGGGCCGCGAGGCGATGATCGCCGCGGCGCGCAGTCGCTTTCGCTCGGACGTGATGAAGGCGTGCCACCACGGCGCGTCGGACGTCACCGACGAATTCATGCGCGCTGTGAACCCGGCCGCGTTCGTGATCTCTTCGGGTGACGACGATGTGAACTACGTCCACCCGCGGCCCGATTTGCTCGGCCGGCTGGGCAAGGCGGGGCGTGGCGCGGCACCGGTGCTGCTATCGACCGAATTGCAACGCTCGACGCGCGAACAGGAGGATGCGGCGCTTGTCCGGCGGTTGAAGCGCGGCATCGACCTGCTGGCGGCGGGCGGCCCCGATGCGGACGAAGAGGGCGCTCCCCTGTCGGACGCCGCGCGCGCGGCGGCGCGTGAAACGCTGGCCAACGCCCTGAATGCCGACGTCGACACGCTGAGCCGGTCCAACGTCAGCGTCGATGGCGCGATCTATGTGAAGACCGACGGAAAGCGGCTGATCGCGGCGTTCAAGAAGGAAACGCAGGATCCCAACAATAAATGGTTCTGGTACAGCTATGCGCTGAAAGTCGATCAGACGATGGATCTGGTGCCGCGCCCCGAGCATTGAGGCGGGCGCGTCAGCCGCGCCCGCGATACGGCGCGACGCCCTGGTCGGGGAGCCACAGCCCTTCGGGCGGCGGCCCCGATTGCCAGAAGACGTCGATCGGAATCCCCCCGCGCGGATACCAGTAACCGCCGATGCGCAGCCAGCGGGGCCGCATCTCGTCGAACAGGCGACGACCGATGCCGACGGTGCAATCCTCGTGAAAGCCGGCGTGGTTACGGAACGACCCGAGAAAGAGCTTGAGGCTCTTCGATTCGACGATCGTTTCGCTGGGGGCGTAATCGATGACAAGGTGTGCGAAATCTGGCTGGCCCGTCACCGGGCAGAGCGAGGTGAATTCGGGCGCGGCAAAGCGGACGAGATAAAGCTCTCCGGCGCGTGGATTGGGCACATAGTCGAGGACGGCCGCCTCGGGCGAGGCAGGCAGTTCGCTGGACTGGCCAAGATGTTTCGGTGTGAGCGGGGTAGGGCTGGAATCGGTCATGGAAAGGCTCTAGTGCGCAGCGGCGCCGATGTCACCGACTGGTGGATCGGGATCGGCCGGGTTCAGCGCCAATTCAGCGGCGCGGACGACATATGGGTAGTGTGGGATCGCGGACAAGATGACGGTGCGTAACTTCGGGCGACAACAGGCGGCGGCATTGGCGCTGGCGGCGGCAACGCTGGCCGCAGGCGTTCCCGTCGCCGCGCAGGATACAACGACGCCGTCCCGTCCGATCGACTTCCGCCTGCCGCCGCCCGCCGACGACGGTCGCGAGCCCGGCGTGCAGGGACCATCGGACAATGGCTTGCCGCCGGTGGCACCGGGCGAGCGGCGGGGTCAACCGACACCGGCCCCGACCCCCGCGCCTACCCCGACCCCGACATCGCCGCAGGCCGTTACGCCGCCGCGCGTGACGCCGACTCAGCCCGCGACCCCGGCGCCGGATCCTGCGCGGCGCGATACGCCCGCGATTGCGACGCCGCGCCCGGCTCAGCCGGAAGCGACAAATCCGGTTCAGCCCGCGACGGCCGATAATCCCGAATTGCCGCCGCTCGATACGGCCGCGTCGGCGCCCGCCGCAACCGTCAACGCGGCTCCGGCAGCCGCCGACGAAACGCCGGGCGTCTCCGCGCCGAACGGCACGCCGTCGGGCACCCCGATCTGGGCCTGGGTGCTCGCGGCGCTGGCGGCTGCGGCGGCGGCTTTCTGGTACTGGCGTCGCCGCAGCGCGCCGGCCGGTCCGGCGGCAGAAGAGATCGACGAAATCCCGCGGCCGGCGACACGCGCGGTCGCCCCGCCGCCCCGGGCCGCGGCTCCGCCAGCCCCGCGTCCGGCGCCCGCTCCGCCGCCGGCACCCGCATCGCGGCCCGAGCCGGCTTCCGCCCACCCGCTCGTCACCCGCGCCGCGGGCGAGAAGCGCGCCGTGGTCGGCATGGCGCTCGACATTCGCAGCATCCGTTTTGCGCCCGATCATGTCGCGGTCGGCTTTGCGCTCAACCTGATGAATCAAGGTTCCGTGCCGGCGACCGGACTGATGGTGCGCATCGCGCTCAACCAGGGCTCGGCGATGACCGAGCCGGTGCTCAGCCGCTTCTTCGATGGAGCGGGGGGCAGCGTGCTGCGCGACGATATGGCGTTGGCGGTCGGCGCGGGCGAAGAGCTCTCGACCGAAGTGATGCTGCCGCGCGCAGCGATCGAACCGCTGATGATCGGCGGTAAACCGATGATCGTCCCGGTGATCGCGTTCGACGTCACCTATCACTGGGACGGCGATGGCGAGGCCTTCGGACAGAATGCGGGCAGCTTCGTCATTGGCCGCGAACAGGGTGCCAGTGGCAGCGAAAAGCTCGCGCCGCTGCCGCTCGACCGCGCCGCCTATCAGGTCGATCGTCCCGGCGCGCGCGCGACCGCGATCAAGCGCAGTCAATAATTCGGCTCAAAACGGCGCTGCTTTTCTGTTGCGGTGCAGCATCGGCTGAGGCAGGACTGACCCTGCTTGAAAAAGCGCAGGTGGGGGCATAGGCTGGCTATCCCCGGAAAGAAGCCACAGCAGGATGGCCGGGCGAGGGACAGGCAAACAAGGTTCCCGACCGGTCGTAACAGGAGCATGACATGGACGCCTTGGTCTCAACCGACTGGCTGGAACGCGAACTGGGGGCATCGGACCTGCGGGTCGTCGATGCGACGAAATTTCTGGACGCCGGCCGCGATGCGCGCGCCGAATATGAAGCGGGACACATTCCGGGCGCGGTGTTCATGGATCTTGCCGAACTGACCGACGCCTCGAACGCGGTCGAAAACATGGCTCCGTCGGCGGAAAAATTCGCGAGCCGGATGCAGTCGCTCGGGCTCGGCGACGGCAGCCGCACCGTGCTGTACGACGACAGCCCGCTGAAGAGCGCGGCGCGCGCCTGGTGGCTCCTGAAGCTGTTCGGTGCGCACGACGTCGCGTTGCTCGACGGCGGCCTCGCCAAATGGAAAGCCGAAGGCCGCGCGCTCGAAATGGGCAAGCAGACGCTGCGCCACCGCCATTTTACCGTGTGGCGCGATGCGAAGGCGGTGCGCACCAAGGAACAGATGCTCGCGAATGTTGACAGCCGCGCCGAACAGGTCGTCGATGCGCGCCCGGCCGCGCGCTTCACCGGCGAGGAGCGCGATCCGCGCCCCGGCCTTGCGCCCGGCCACATCCCGAACTCGCGCAGCCTGCCGCACGGGGAATTGTTCAACGCCGATGGCACGTGGAAGCGGGGCGATGATCTGAAAGCCGCCTTCGATGCCGCCGGGGTCGATCTCGACAAACCGCTCGTCACCACCTGCGGCAGCGGCATGACCGCAACCGTCGTCGCCTTTGGCGCGCACCTGCTCGGCAAGGACGACGTCGCGGTCTATGACGGCAGCTGGACCGAATGGGGGGGCGACGCCGCGACGCCGAAGGCGACCGGCGCAGCCTGAACCAGGCAGGTCGGATTCCTCCTCGTGTCGGGGTGGCTTTTGGCCGGTGCTCCGCTAACAAGGCGGCGATGAGCAACAGCAACGACGACAGCCTCCGCCCTGCGACCAAGCTCGTGCAGGGCGGACGGCGCGCCGAATGGACCGGCGACCCGCGGCTCGGCGGCGGGATCGTCAATCCGCCGGTCTGGCGTGCCTCGACGATCCTTTACGACAATATCGCCGACCTCAAGGCGCGCGGCCATGCCACGCACGACAAGCTCTATTACGGCCGGCGCGGGACGCCGACGGTGTGGGCGCTCGCCGATGCGCTGACCGGAATGGAGGCCGGCGCCGAAGGGACGCTGCTCTATCCATCGGGGGTCGCGGCGATTTCGGCCGGACTGCTGGCGCTCCTCTCGCCGGGTGACCACCTGTTGATGGTCGATAGCGCCTATGAACCCACCCGCGCCTTCTGCAACGGCATGCTCGCGCGCCTCGGCGTTGAAACGACCTATTATGATCCGCTGGTGGGGGCACGGATCGCCGAGCTGATCCGGCCCGAAACGAAGCTCATCTTCCTCGAATCGCCCGGCAGTCTGACCTTCGAGGTCCAGGATATCCCCGCCATCACGCGAATCGCCCGCGAACGCGGCGTGTTGACGATGCTCGACAACACCTGGGCGACGCCCTTGCTCTTTCCGGCTATCGCGCACGGCATCGACGTGACGATGATGAGCCTCACCAAATATGTCGGCGGGCACAGCGACGCGATGATGGGTTCGCTCACCGCGACGCGCGCCGTGTGGCCGAAGCTTCGCAGCGCCGCCTACCAGCTCGGCCAGTCGGTTTCGCCCGACGATTGCGCGCTGATGCTGCGCGGGCTGCGCACGCTCGACGTGCGGATGCAGCGGCAGGGCGAAAACGGCCTCGCCGTCGCGAACTGGCTCGCGGGCCGGGCGGAGGTCGGCCGCGTGCTGCACCCCGCGCTGCCGGACGATCGCGGCCATGCGATCTGGTCGCGCGACTTTTCGGGCGCCAGCGGGCTGTTCGGCTTCACGCTGAAGGGCGTCGATGAAGCGGCGCGGACGCGCTTCATCGATTCGCTCGCCCATTTCGGGATCGGATTCAGCTGGGGCGGCTATGAAAGCCTCGTCGTGCCGGCCGACCCGGCGACCATCCGCACCGCGACCCGCTGGACCGACCCCGATCCGCTCGTTCGCCTGTCGATCGGGCTCGAGGACCCCGCCGACCTGATCGCCGATCTCGAACGCGGCCTTGCCGCGATGGCGGGATGATCGCGTTGGGCGGGTTGGGCGAAGCTGTCGTCGGCGCGGTCGATACGCTGAAGGCGATCGGCATCGACGTCGGATCGTACCGGCTCTCGCTCTATGGTCTGTTTTCGACGGTCATCGTCGCGATCCTGCTCTATATCGCGGTACGGATCGCGCTGCGCTCGACCAAATGGCTGCTGCGCCGCAACACCCAGATCGACGCGACGCAGCGACTGCTTGCCGAAAAGCTGATCGCGATCGCGCTTTTCGTCTTCGCGATGCTGTTCGGTATCGACCTGCTCGGCATCGACCTGACCGCTCTGGCGGTCTTTTCAGGCGCTGCCGGCCTCGCGATCGGTTTCGGGCTGCAAAAGACCGTCGGCAATCTGATAGCGGGAATCATCCTGTTGATGGACCGGTCGATCAAGCCGGGCGACATCATCGTCGTCGGCGATGGCAGCGCGATGGGTGGCACCAGCCTGCCGGGCGGGATGCCCAATGTCGGGCGCGTCGCCAAGATCGGCGTGCGCGCGGTCAACGTCATCACCCGCGACGGCAAGAAGCATCTGATCCCGAACGAGCTGCTGATGACGCAGGCGGTCGAGAATTGGAGTTTCGCCAGCCCAGAGGTGCGTGTGCGGATGCGCGTTCCGGTCGGCTACGACTGCGACCTCCGGCTCGCGCAACGGCTGATGGTCGAAACCGCGAAGGAAAATCCGCGCATCCTTGCCGAACCCGAACCCGTCGTCTGGATCACGGCGTTCGGCGAACGCGCGGTCGAGCATGAGCTTCGCTACTGGATTTCGGATCCCGAAGCGGGGCTCGGAAATATCCAGGGCGAGGTGTTTCTGGGAATATGGGACCGCTTCAAGGAAGCTGGAATCCGCATTCCTTACCCCCGCACGGACGTGCGGATGGTCGGGGCGCCGGATGAGGATCCGGCGCCCGCCGACGGAGTTTAGAAGCCGGTTTTCTTCGCGCGCTCGACACATTCGACGATGATGCGCTTCGCTTCGTCGACATCGCCCCAGCCGTTGAGCTTTGCCCATTTGCCGGGTTCGAGATCCTTATAGTGGGTGAAAAAATGCTCGATCTGCTGGAGCACGATCGGCGGCATGTCGGTGTAGCTCACGACGTCGGCATAATAGGGGAAGGTCTTGTTGACCGGGACGCACAACAGCTTCTCGTCGCCGCCGGCGTCATCTTCCATGAGCAGCACGCCGATCGGGCGGCATTTGACCACCGCGCCCGCGACGATCGGCGAGCGGGCGACGACCAGTGCGTCCAGCGGATCGCCGTCCTCGCCCAGCGTGTGCGGGACGAAACCATAATTGGCGGGATAGCGCATCGGGGTGTGCAGAAAACGGTCGACGAACAGCGCGCCCGACGCCTTGTCGAATTCATATTTCACCGGCTCGCCGCCGATCGGAACTTCGATCAGGACGTTGAGGCTGTCGGGCGGGCTGTCGCCGGCGGGAATCAGGTCGATGCGCATGGGAGAAGTCAGTCCTTTGTTTTTTGATTCGGGCGCCCCTTAGCCGTTCGCGCCGCGCGAAGTCGAGACACGCCGAAGCCGCGCGGCGATGACCGGTGTCTCGACTGCGCTCGATACGAGCGGACGATGGCGGGATTTAAAGCGCCCGCCGCGGCGCCAATAGCCGATCGAACCAGTCGGGGCCACTGCCGCTTTTTTCGAGATGCGGCCAGCGCAGCCCTCCGTGATAATCGATCTCGACATTACGATAACGCCCGCCGCGTTCGACGAGCAGCCGCACCGGCGTCTTGCCGTCGGCCGCCGCCTGAACCGCAGTTTCGATCCGCTCGCGGCTGTAGGCGAGCCCATCCACCGCGACGATTTTCGTACCATTGACGATATCGGCCTTGAAGGCGGGGCCGTTCCACAGGATGCCGGCGGCGACGCCATCCTTGTCGACCGTCATTCCCAGCGAATGGGTGAGGTCGGCGTTCCTCGCCTGCGTCATGCGGTCGCGATCGAAAACGTTCGGCGTATCGCTCCAGACGAGGCGGTACCCCGCACGCTCGATCCCGCCGACGGGCGCCGGCTGGCCGCTCGCCTGCATATGTTCGCGCAGGAAGCTGGCCCAGTCATAAGGGTGGACGAGGTTCAGCGCCGCGACCACATCGTCGAAGTCATAGCTGTCCTGCCCCCAATCGCCTTCGCGCCCGCCGAAAAAGGCGCGCGCGAAATCGTCGAGGCTCTTCGCATTGTTCGTCGCGCCGCGGATCAGCATGTCGGCCTCGAGCCACATCAGCGACCCTTCGTTATAATAATCCTCGCTCCGCGACCAGCTGGCGAAGGGCTTGGGCTTGCGCGCCGCAATCACCGGGTCGAGCGTCGTGTCCTCGACCGAGCGCCACTCGCGGCCGGGCTGGACGCTGTAATAGCCGGCGTTGGTCGCCCATTCGGCGAGCACCATCTCCTTCGACTGCATCCCCGACCGCGCGGCGAGCACGAGATCCCAGAAGCTCGTCTGCCCTTCGTAGACCCACAGCAGATTGTCCTGCATGGGGGTGCGATAGTCGGGGGTCCACAGCTTGTCCGGGCGGCGATATTTGCCGTTCCAGCTGTGCGTCAGCTCGTGCGGGAGCAGCCCGCGCTCGCTGTCGTTGTCGTTCCATTTGGTGAAATAGTCGGGGTTGCGGCTGTTCTCGCTCGACCGATGATGCTCGAGGCCGATGCCGCCGAGCTCGTCGGTCAGCGCGAGCAGGAATTCATAACGGTCGAAATGGCGGACCCCGAACAGCGCGACGGCTTCGGACACCAGCGCGGCGTGGCGCGCGATATGGTCTGGACTCGCCTCCAGATATTTCGCTTCGTCCGCGACGACATTCAGCGTCACCTTGTTGCCAAGATCCCATTTGCGGAAATATTTGCCCGCGAACATCGGGCTGTCGACGAGCGCCTCGTAATTGGTCAGGGCGAAGCTGTAACGATTGCCCGCCACCTTGAGCCCGTCGAGCGCCGCCGCCCCGGTCCAACCCTCCGGCAGCGTCACCTCAAGCTGTACCGGGATGTTCCGCGTGAAATAGCCTGCGGGATACAGGCTGACCTGTTCCCATTGCAGGTTCATCATGGCGGGCGTGACGACGACGCGGCCCTCGCTCGTCCGGGTTGGCGACAGGAAGTCGAAGATTACGTCGATACTCTTTGTGCCTGCGGGGACGTCGATGTCGAAGGCGTAGACGTCGGTCGGCTGGCGCGTCCAGGCGAGTGGCTTGCCGCCCGCCGATGCCTTGAACCCGGCCATCTCGGCGATCGCGCCGCGCGGGGCGTGCTTGCCGGGCAGCCATTCGGGATAGAGCAGCGTCAGCTTGCCCGCCTTCGCCACCGGGATCGTCTGACGGACGCGGAAGATGCCGCGTGCGACGTCGGTTGCATCGACCCGCAGCTGCATCATACCGGGATAGGGCTTGTCGGCGGGCAGCGGGATGGTCAGCGGCTGGACGACGGGCTGGGGGCGGCTATTGCCGTCCTGCGCGTGGATGGGGGAAAAGGCGAGGGGAGCGGCAAAGGCGGCGGCCGCGACGAACAGTGCTTTTTTCATGGGGAACCCCTCTGCCGCGAAATGGCGCCAAGGTCCAGCGGCGGCTCTGCAAGCGCGCTTTGCGTTTCGACGAAAAAGCATTAGACGCCGCCGCCATGAGCAAGGACAAATCCGCCAGAATCCCGACGCCGCAGGCTGTGCGCGGCACGCAGGACATGCTCGGCGATTTCGCCGACCGCTTCGCTTATGTTGTCGAGACGTTCGAGCGGGTGCGCCGCCTTTATGGCTTCAAGCGCGTCGAGGTGCCGGTGATCGAACCGACCGCGGTGTTCGCGCGCTCGCTGGGCGAAACAACCGATGTCGTGTCGAAGGAAATGTATTCGTTCGAGGATCGCGGCGGCGAATCGGTGACGCTGCGGCCCGAATTCACTGCGGGAATCGCGCGCGCCTATATAACGAACGGCTGGCAACAGTTCGCACCGCTGAAGGTCGCGACGCACGGGCCGCTGTTCCGCTACGAACGGCCTCAGAAGGGGCGCTATCGCCAGTTCCATCAATTGGACGCAGAGGTGCTCGGCAGCGACAGTCCGCTTGCCGACGCCGAACTGTTGGTGTTCGCCGACCAGCTTTTGAAGGAGCTGGGGATCGTCGAAGGCGTGACGCTGACGCTCAACACGCTGGGCGATGCGGCAAGCCGCGATGCGTGGCGTGCGGCGCTCGTCGAGCATTTCGAGGCGCATCGGGGCGACCTCAGCGAAGACAGCCTTGCGCGGCTCGACAAGAATCCGCTGCGTATCCTCGACAGCAAGGATGTAAAGGACCGACCGATCGCCGACAGCGCGCCCGACATCGACGCGTTTCTGACCAGCGAGGCGCAGGATTTCTTCGGTGCGGTGACCGCCGGGCTCGACGCCGCGGGCGTCGCGTGGGAGCGCAACGCGCGGCTCGTGCGCGGGCTCGACTATTATCGCCACACCGCGTTCGAATTCGTCACCGACCGGCTCGGCGCGCAGGGCACGGTCCTCGGCGGCGGGCGCTATGACGGGTTGATCGAGAATCTCGGCGGCCCCGCAACCCCGGCGGTCGGCTGGGCGGCGGGGATCGAGCGGCTGGCGATGCTGCTCGCCGACGATGTGATCGACAATCGGCTCGATGCGGTGATCGCGGTCGAGGATGATAGCCAACTTGCGCTAGCTATGCGGGCGCTCGCAGCGCTGCGTAGCGGTGGCTTCGCGACGGAGATCGTTGCGAGTGGGTCACCGCGTAAGCGCTTCGACAAGGCAGCAAAGGTTCCGGCGCGTGCGCTAATCTCAATCGGCACGCGCGACGGCGTACCGTTCACCCGAAGCAAAACTGATGGCAGTGACATCGCCGTCAGGGCGGACGCTTTGTTTAATTCGTTCTTCTGATGACCTCCGTTTCCGAAAAACAGATCGACGCCATCATCGAACGCCACGCCGCGCTCCAGGCGCGCATGGCGACGGGCGACATGGCGCCCGCCGATTTCGTTGCGGCGTCGAAGGAATTTGCCGAACTCGAGCCCGTCGCCAAGGCGGCAGCGGAGGTGACGCGGCTGCGCGCCGAGCTCGTTTCGCTGAACGAAATGCTCGCCGATCCCGAGATGAAGGCGATGGCGGCCGAGGAAATCGCCACTGTCGAGGCGGCGTTGCCGACCGCCGAACACGATCTCGCGATCAAGCTGTTGCCCAAGGACGTCGCCGACGAACGCGCGGCGATGCTCGAAATCCGTGCCGGAACCGGCGGCGACGAAGCAGCGCTGTTCGCGGGCGATCTGCTGCGCATGTACAGCCGCTATGCCGATGGGCAGGGATGGAAGGTCGAGGTCATCTCGGCGAACGAGGCCGAGGTCGGCGGTTACAAGGAAGTCGTCGCGTCGGTGACGGGGCAGGGCGTTTTCGCGAAGCTCAAGTTCGAAAGTGGCGTCCACCGCGTCCAGCGTGTTCCCGCGACCGAAAGCCAGGGGCGCATCCACACCAGCGCCGCGACCGTCGCGGTGCTGCCCGAGGCCGAGGAAGTCGATGTCGCGATCAACGACAATGACCTCAAGATCGACATCTACCGCGCGAGCGGAGCAGGTGGCCAGCACGTCAACACGACCGATTCGGCGATCCGCATCACGCATATTCCGTCGGGGCTGGTCGTGATCCAGCAGGACCAGCGCAGCCAGCACAAGAACAGAGCCAAGGCGATGCAGGTGCTGCGCGCGCGCCTCTATGACCTTGAGCGTGAGAAGATCCACAGCGCCGAAGCCTCGGCGCGCAAGTCGATGGTCGGGTCGGGCGACCGCTCCGAACGCATCCGCACCTATAATTTCCCGCAGGGTCGCGTGACCGACCACCGCATCAACCTGACGCTCCACCGCCTGCCCGAGATACTGGAAGGCGCAATGGACGAGCTGATCGACGCGCTGATCGCCGAGGATCAGGCGCAGCGGCTGGCGGGGTTGGGTGAGTGATGTCGGGTCCGCGCTGCGCGAGGCGGCGCGGCGGCTGGAGGGCGTGTCCGACACGCCGCGGCTCGACGCCGAATTGCTGATGGCGCACGCGCTGGGGGTCGAACGGCAATCGGTGTTGCTCGATCCCGCGCGCTATGATGTCCCCGTCCGTTTCGCCGAACTCGTCGCGCTGCGGATGAAGCGCGAACCGATCGCCTATATTCTGGGCTACCGCGATTTCTGGACGATCCGCATCGGGGTCGGTCCGGGTGTGCTGATCCCGCGGTCCGACAGCGAAACATTGATCGAGGCGGCCATCGAGCATTTCGATGCGGCGGGGCCGGAGCGCATCCTCGATCTGGGGACCGGGCCCGGTACGCTTCTCTTTGCGGCGCTCGGTGAATGGCCTGCGGCGTGCGGCCTCGGTGTCGACGCCAGCGATGTGGCGCTCGACTATGCCAATGAAAATGCGTTGCGGCTGGGGCTGGAAAACCGGGTGCATCTGATGCGGGGCAATTGGGCTGATCAAGTGGAAGGCCGGTTCGACCTTATTCTCTGCAATCCTCCCTATATAGCCGACAGCGAAGCGTTGATGCCCGATGTCGCCGATCACGAGCCCGCGGGTGCGTTGTTCGCGGGCGCCGACGGTCTCGACGATTATCGCCGCATCATCCCCGATTTGCCGCGGATATTGGCGCCCGGCGGGGTCGCGATCCTTGAAATCGGGCATATGCAACGCATATTGGTAACGGAGCTGGCCGAAGCAGCGGGCTTTGCCGTCGAATGCCGTCAGGATCTCGGCGGTCGCGACAGGGCGCTTTTGCTGACCCGCGCCTGATACCCGCACAAGAATTCGCTTGGTTTCGGCCGCAAAGCGCGTTAGGGGCGGCTTACAGACCCGGCACGGGTACCTTGATCGGTCCGGCTGGTCTGTTTCCCACTTACGATGCTGGTGCGGGGCTTTGGGGCCCGGCGCAAGCGGTAAAGGGCAAGAACCGCGCATGGCGCGGGCGCGACGCGCAATTGGCGCGATCGGCCAAAAGGGGTTGGCGTAGCTTATTAGCTTATTCGACAGGATGTCTCAGTTGAACATGAACAACCGGCAGAGCGGTCGCCGTCGCGGCCGCAACAACAACAGCAACAATAACAACCGCTCGCAATCGGGCGGTCGCGGTGGCCTTGACCAGGCCAACCGCATCGACAGCCGGGCCCGCGGCAATGGTGCCCAGATGATCGAAAAATACCGCAACCTCGCGCGCGATGCGCAGCTTGCGGGTGACCGGGTCCAGACCGAATATTATCTGCAGTTCGCCGACCATTATTTCCGCGTCGTGAGCGACTTCCGCGCCCGGCAGGAAGAAAAGGCCGCGGCGAGCGGCCAGGAGCGCAGCCACGACCGCAGCCGCGAGATTCGCGGCGTCGAAGACTTCGACGGCCATGACGATACCGACGGCGATATCGATACCGACAGCGGCCGCGACGACGGCGAAGCCGGTGACGAGCGTAATGAGCGCAGCGACCGTGGCCAGCGTGACAATCGCGACAATCGCGGCAACCGGGAGGCCCGCGGTGATCGCGACGACGACAATCGCGGCAGCCGCCAGCAATCGCGCGGACGGACCGCTCGCAATCGCGACGAGGACGAAGGCCGCGACGGCCGGAACGATCGCGGCGAAGTCGCTGCGCGCGACGAAGCCGCCGAGCAGGAGCCGGCCCCGCGTCCGTCGCGCCGTCCCGCACGCCGCGTCCGGCAGGATGACGGCGCCGACAAGGACAATGCCGGGATCGACACAGCGGTTCTGCCGCCGGCAATCGGCCGGGCCGATCGCAGCGCAGAAGACAGCGAAACCGCCGAGGTTGCCGCCGCGCCCAAGCCGCGCCGGACGCGCAAGACGTTGGCCGCGCGCGATACCGGGGTTGAAGCGGCCGAATAAGCCGGCGATTTCACGCTGGTTTTTCCGATTCGCATGACATAGCCTCCCCGCGGGATATTCGCGGGGAGGCTTTTTTATGCGCGGGTTGGCAGTGCTTTGCGTTCCATTTGTCCTGACGCCGCTCCCCGCCACGGCGCAGGACCCGGCTCAGGCGAATGCGCAGGGCGACCTTGCGGTCACCATCTATAATGGCGGCCAGTCTCTCGTTCAGGACATTCGCCAGATCGCGTTCCCCGCCGGCCGGACCCGACAGGAGTTTCCCGACGTCTCGGCCCAGATCCGGCCGCAGACGGTCTCCTTCGCTGCAGCGAACACCGCGATCGTCGAGCAGAATTTCGACTATGATCTCTTGTCACCCAATGCCTTGATGCAAAAGGCGGTGGGGGAGACGGTGACCCTGCTGCGCACCAATCCGGCGACCGGCGCGGAAACGCGCGAGCGCGCCAAGGTGCTCGCGGTCAACGGGGGCGTCGTGCTCCAGATCGGCCCCAGGATCGAGATATTGCGCGACGACGGCTTGCCGGTGCGCGTGATCTTCGACAAGATTCCGCCGAACCTGCGCGCCAAGCCGACGCTGTCGATCACCGTCGACAGCGACCGGACGGGGACACGGCCCGCCACGCTGTCCTATCTGACGAACGGCCTCGGCTGGGCGGCCGACTATGTCTCGCTCTACGACGAAAAGGCGGGAACAATCGATGTCCAGGGCTGGGTGACGCTCTCCAACAACACCGGCACGACGTTCGACAAAGCGAAGACGCTGCTCGTGGCGGGGACGCCCTCGAGCCGCGGCGCGATCTCGCCTGCCTATGGCCCGCGACCGCAGGCGTCTGGCAATTTGCGCCGCGCGGGCACAGAAACTGCGCCGCGCGAGCAACTCGGCGACTATTATCTCTATCCGCTCGCCGAACGGACGACGATCGCCAACGCGCAGACGAAGCAGGTGAGCTTTCTCGACGTCAGCGGAGTGCCGGCACAGAAAATCTATGAATTTACCGTCGGCGGGTTCAATACGATGACCGAACCCGCGAGCGCGGCGAGCGTGATCAAGTTCAACACAAGTGCGAACGGGGGCGGCCTCGGCGACGCCCTGCCGGCGGGAACGGTGCGATTCTATCAGCGTGACATGCGCGGCGATCCGCAGTTCATCGGCGAAAACAGCATCGGCCACACCCCGATGGGCAGCGAACTCGGTCTCGCGACGGGGCTCGCGTTCGACGTCAAGGTGCAGGCGACGGTCGTGAAGCGCGAGCGTATTTCGGACCATCGCTGGCGGACGCAGATGTCCTATCTGCTTACCAATGCGCGGCCGAATCCGGTGACGCTCGACCTCATCCAACGCGGGCTCGACTGGTATTGGGACGACACACGCATCCTCGACGAAAGCCGGAGGAGCGAACGGCTCGACAGCGACGGCACGCGGTGGCGGGTCGAATTGCCCGCCAATGCGGAAGCGACGATCACCGCCACCTTTGAAACACGTTACTGATCCGCGGCCGGGGATGCGCCGCTGGCCGTTCCTGTTGTCGATGCTCGCCGCGTCCCCGGCGGCGGCGCAGCCGGCGGTCACTTCCTCGGCACCCGATTCGGTGTCGGTCAGCGTTTTTCGCGATCCCCGACGCGACGAGGGCGGAGAGATTTCACCCGGCTGGTTGAACGGCTTCGCGCTGATCTCGGAAAAACGGACGGTCGATCTGCCGGCGGGCGAGGCGGCGATACGATTCGAGGGCGTCGCCGAGGGGATGATCGCGGTGTCGGCGATCGTCACCGGCCTGCCCGGGGGCGTGGTGCAGAAGAATCGCGACGCGGCGCTGCTCTCGCCTGCCAGCCTCCTCGACGGATCGCTCGGCAACCGCGTCCATATCCGCCGCACCAACCGCGCGACGGGCAAGGTCACCGAGGAGGAAGCGATCATCCGCTCGGGGCCGGCGGGGGCCGTCGTGCTTCAGACACGGGCGGGCTATGAGGCGCTACGCTGCACCGGCATTCCCGAGACGGTCCTTTACGATGGCGTGCCCGCGGGGCTGACCGCCAAGCCGACGCTGTCGGTGACGACGCGCAGCCCGACGGCGCAGCGCGCCACGGTCACGCTGACCTATCTATCGACCGGCTTCGACTGGGCGAGCAATTATGTCGCGCGCGTGCGCGAGGACGGCAAGACGCTCGACCTTTTTGCCTGGCTGACGGTCGCCAACAGCAATGGCGAAAGCTTTGCCGATGCCGGGCTCGCCGCTATCGCGGGCACGCTGAACAAGGTCAGCGATTTCGAGGAACTCGCCGAGCGCCCGCGCACGCCCCCGCTTCATTTGCGCTGCTTTCCGACCGGCAGCGGACGCTATGGCGCTCCGCCCCCACCTCCGCCGCCGCCCGCGCCTCCCCCCCCGGCGATGGACGCCGGCATGGACAGCATCGTCGTCACCGCGCAGCGCAGGCCGAGTGCCGAGATGTTGTCGGCCGTTGCGGTCGTGGCGAGTCAGGAGGATGTGGGCGATCTCAAGCTCTATCGCGTGCCCATCCCGGTCACCGTCGCCGCAAACGGGCAGAAACAGGTGGCGCTGCTCGTCAAGGACGGCGTGCCGTTTCGCACCATCTACCGCCTGCGCGTCCATCCCGGCGACGAAGGGGAGGCGATGATGCCCGAAATCCTGCTGCGGATGCAGAACCGGGAAGCCGGAGGTTTGGGGGTTCCGCTGCCAAGCGGGCAGGCGGCGGTGTTCGAACCGGTCGGCGGCCGGGACATGCTCGTCGGCGAGGGGCCGATGCGCGACCATGCGGTCGGCGAAAAGGTCGATCTCGTCATCGGCGAGAGCAGCCAGGTGCGAATCGACGTCGAGAATTATGTGCCGCCGAAGAATGGCGAGCACGATTATCGCATCACCGTGACCAATGCGAACCCGCACCCGGCGGATGTCGAACTCGGCTTCGACGTCGATGACAGCGACCGACTCGATTCGCGCATCCGCAAGCTTCCCCGCCGCGACGGACTGCTCACCTGGGTCGTCCGGGTGCCCGCGAACGGCAGCAAGACCTTCCCCTACCGCGTGAAGGCGGAAGACTAGGTGGGGGGCAGCGGGCGGGGGCGGTGATTCTCGTCGAGCGCGACGAAGGTGAACAGTCCTTCGGTAACGCGCTCCTCGGTCCGCCCGCCGTCGCGCGTTGCGATCACTTCGATCCGGATGCCCATCGAGGTGCGTCCGCGCCGCTCGAGATGCGCATAGACCGAGATGATGTCGCGGAGCAGGATCGGCGCGATGAACTCCATCGTTTCGATTGCCACCGTGGCGACCGCGCCCTGCGCCTCGCGCCCGGCGACGATTCCGCCCGCGATATCCATCTGGGAGAGAACCCAGCCGCCGAAGATATGGCCGTTGGCATTGATGTCGGCAGGGCGCGGGACGACGCGCAATATCGGATCGCGCGGGCAGTCGGGGGAGGGCTTATCGGTCATGATTCATATCCGGATCGTCTGCAAAAGGGTCTTCGATCGATTCATCGTGGCCGCTGCCACTCGACAGGAAGACGAGTCCCATCAGCGCTGCGCCGAGCATCACCGACAGGCCGACGCCGGCCGCGGTCGCGATGATCATGTGGATCGTCAGCGTCTCACCCATCGTGAAGCGGAGCCAGCCGAGCGCGCCGACGACAGCGAGCAGCGACACAAGCGCCATGCCCTTCATCAGCCGGCGATAGCGTGCCCAGGCGATGTTCGACGTGTCGCGATTGTCGAGCGGGGAACGTTTGACCATGCGCGCCTCCATGGACCAAGCCGCCGTCGCGGCCAAGCGCCATCGCGGTCGGTGGGACGTTTCGTCCCACCGGCGAATCATGATAGGCTCGCCCGGCAACAGAACCAAATATGGGAGCGGCAGCTATGACGATCGGAGCGATTCTTCGTGAACGGACCGGGACGGTGATTGCGGCGCGGCCGGTCGACACGGTGCGCGCGGTGATCGACCTGCTCGCGCAGAATCGGATCGGCGCGGTGCCGGTCGTCGAGGGCGACGCGGTCGTGGGCATTTTTTCCGAGCGCGACATCGTGCGGCTCTTGTCGTCCTATGGCCCCGCCGCGCTCGACCGTACGCTCGACGATGTCATGACCAAATCGCCCGTCACCTGCGATCCGAACATGGCCGTGATCGGGGCGTTGTCGCAAATGACGCAGAAACGGATTCGACACCTGCCGGTGGTCGATGGAGCCAGGATGGTCGGTTTTGTGTCGATCGGTGACCTGGTGAAATACCGAATCGACCGGATCGAGGCCGAAGCCGCGGCGATGCGCGACTATATTGCATCCTGAACGGGCGCGTCGGCCGCGGGCGCCGGGCGGCGGAGCACCAGGCGAATCACTTCGGCGAGCGCCTTTCGCTCGAGCAGCCACAACAGTGTGCCGTAAAGCGCTACGCCGAGGCCGACGAGCAAGGCGAGCTGGAGCGGGGCGGCAAGGCCGAGTGATTCGAGGGCCTGGCCCGCGAAGCCGACCCCGATCGCCATCACCAGCGCGGGCGCGAGGCCTGGCAGCATCGCGCGGGCTATATCCCATAAGGATACGCCGATCAGCGGTGACGAAAGCCGCGCGGTGATGACGAGGAGCAGCGGCGCGGCGACCAGCCATGCCCATGCCATGCCGACCAAACCCCACTCGGCACCGACGAGAAACGAGACGGGAAAGAGAATCGCGCCGCTCATCGCGGAGAACATCGAAATCGACGGCTTGCCGAGGGCATTGGTGACCGGGGCGAAGAGAATCTGGACCGTCATCAGGATCAGCGCGAGCGAGATGAGCTGGATATAAGGCACCATGCCGAGCCACTTGGCGCCGAAGAGTGTCTCGATCATCGGTCCGGCGACCACGGCGAGCCCGCAATAAAAGGGCGCAGCGACAAGCATCAGGATGCGCACCGTCTTGAGGAAGGACCAGCGCACCGCGGCGGCATCCTTCTTGATTCGCGCATAGGCGGGAAAGGCGACCTCGTTCAGCGGCGGTACGAACTTCGCCATGAAGATCTGCGCGAGGAAGAGCGCCTCGGCATAAAGGCCGAGCGCGTGCGCATCGAATCGCGCGCCGGCGATGAAAATGTCCGACTGGCTCTGCACCAGCCAGAAGAGCTGGCTGAACAGCACCGCCGAGCCGAATCCGACGATCTGGCCGCAACCCTTGAAGTTGAAACTGGGCCAGACAAGCAGCCGCGCCACCAAGGTCAGCCCGATCGCGCGCGTCCAGAACATGGCGATCGGAGCATAGACGAGCGTCCACACGCCATAACCCGCGAGCGCGCAGCCAAGCGCGGTGCCTGCGCCCGCGAGCGCCGCCAGCAGGTTGACGATCGCCTGGCGCCGGAAATCGAGCGCGCGACTCATCATCACTTCGGGGAGCGCGATAAAGGGCGTCGCGAGGAAGAGCAGCGCCTGCACGCGAAGAAGGTCTGCGACCATAGGCTGCCCATAATAGGCGGCGGCGAGCGGGGCACCGAAGAACTGGATCGCCGCGAGCAACGCGTTGAGCAACAGCAGCAGGCCGAATGCTTGCCTGATTCGGAACGGGTCGACCGAGTCGGATTGCACCAATGCACTCGCGAATCCCCATCCGTTGAGGAAGGCGAGGAAGGAAAGGACGACCTGCGTCATCGCGAAAAGCCCGTAATCGGCCGGATTGAGCAGTCGAATCACGAGCAGCGTGGAGGCCCAGGTGATGATTTGCGCCAGAATCTGGCTGCCCGAACGCCAGATCACCGCGCTTCTTACGCGGCTTCCGAATGCCTCGGCACTTTCTTCCTCTGCGCCGACGCCCTTGAATTCCGCGGTTTCACTCACCATTTTGTCCTTCTGGCCAGGGTCTCTCCCGGCGCCTCGAACAACTTTTGAAACAAAATTGCAAAAAGGTTGTTGACGCGAATCAGAGAGGGGCCTAGAGGCCTGTTCACCGG